>JAWUVP010000079.1:0-11929 GCA_034112285.1 Gammaproteobacteria bacterium | reverse complement strand
ATTAACTGGGTCGCCAACGAGGAGCGTTACGCTATGGTGCGGGTGCGCACTGATATTGGCATAAGCTGCATTTTGCATATTAGCCCCAATGTTCAGGGCTCTATTTTTGATTTTTCCCATGCTGGGTTAGCGTTTTCATTGTCGATTGATAGGATCACAGTGGTGGAAAATGAAATTGTTGGTTTGGTGTTTTGGTTGGAGACGGATGGCGATGGGGCACTGAGGTAGTAAGGCCGCGGAGGTTTCTGGGAATGCGTACGCCACTGCGAGAAGCGCAGCGACGTGCTTTTTTGCTTGTTTCTTTAGTGCGCTAGTCTCCCGAGTCGTCGCTTCCCTCCTAGCAAGAAAGTTCTTCTGGGGTTGTTTTTTTTGTTGGGCCATCCCCCACGTTTTCGTTGGGGGGGAAGGTAATGATTTGAAATGCTTTTAATTGTATTTTGTACATTTTTAAAGTGTGTGGGCCTTGCGTGTACTTGAGCCTGAAAGAAACTGAATCTCTATAGTAATGTTGCTATAATCTTCATATGACAGAACTTAACTTTAGTAAAATGCATGCCTTGGGTAACGACTTCATGGTTGTTGACGGTGTGGCGCAACAATTTTCCTTAACTGCAACCCAGATTGCACAATTGGGCGAGCGCCGCACTGGCATTGGTTTTGATCAATTGTTATTGATTGAGCCAGCTACCCAAAACAAAGCCGATTTTTATTATCGCGTGTTTAATGCCGATGGGGGTGAAGTGGGTCAATGCGGAAATGGCGCGCGCTGTGTGATGCAATTTTTATTAGACAATCAGCTGAGTGCCAAACAAAAAATTTGTTTACAAACGCACAATGGTTTTATGAGCGTCGAATATTTACAAGCCAACAAAATCAAAGCCAGCCTCGGCGTGCCCAAAGCATTGTGTTTGGCGCAAACACTTGATACGTCCGCAGGCGAGCAAACCGTTAGTACTGTAGCGGTAGGCAACCCTCATGGCGTAATCTTTATTGATGACGTCATGAATGCTCCCGTTGAAACCTTAGGCAAAGAATTAGCAAGACATAACTACTTCCCCGAAGGTGCGAACATTAGTTTTGTGCAGGTCATCGACGCAAACCACATAGCCCAACGCGTTTGGGAGCGCGGCACCGGCGAAACTCCCGCTTGTGGCAGCGCCGCCTGCGCCGCGGTTATTGTTGGCGTGGCCAGTGGTCAATTAGAAGCAACGGTCACGGTTCAATTTCCTGGCGGCACTTTGCAAGTCGACTGGCAAGGTGAAGGCAGCCCTGTTTATCTGACGGGTCCGGCTACTACGGTGTATGTGGGCAGTGTCTGTGTAAGCCGTTAAATGTCCCGGCGCTGTTATTTATATTCTAAAATTATATTCACCAATGCTTTTTTGACTAGCTTTTTAAAAGATTACCCGCCATACTGTTGACAGACTTAACAAGGATTGGAGTTTGTTTATGCTAGGGGAAGCAGGGAGCGGTGAAGTAATTGATTTTTATAGGGATGATGATGGATATTGTATCTATTTAATATCTAGTGCACTAAAGCCTGAGCTAGATAAGTTTCGAGAAGTTGTGCTTTGCATTGAAATGCTGATTAAAAGCTTTATGGAAAACGATGGAGCTTATGACAATGTGCTAGGTCCTTATTATAGTAAATATCTTCGGCCTCATAATTTATTGCTGCAAAGTGATTCAAAAATAACGGCAGGTGCTCCAATGACAAATGAGCAGGCGTCGTTAATTCACTCTCAACAAATTGAAAAGGCTTATTATGCTAGGCCTACAACGGTTGGTGCTCCTCAAAGAATGAGGCGCCTGAGAGAGGATGCCTCACCCCCTTTGCTTTCAACTCGTCCTAATTCTGCCTCATCTGCCGGGCGTGGTGCATATGCCCCGCCATCTGGCTTGGCTGCCTCAAGAGCTAGTACTGGAAATAGATTAAATTTTAATTTCGATTTGCAACAAAGAACTTCACCTTCAAATCCAGAGGTTAATTTATTTGAGCAGTATTTTAGAAATCCCAGAACGTCTGATTATGACGCCTTAGATACTTTGCATGGTCTTACTGGTGACTGTAATCGAACTTCTAAGGGAAAATTTATTTATAACTTAATGGGTTTTTATGAGCAAGACTATCAAGCAGTTGCTCCATTGCTTGAAGGAACCACCCAGAGCGTAACAGAACTTCTAGAGAAAAATTTAAATCTGCTTCAGCAAACATTAACACAGCAGGGATCAAGTCATGGCCCAAAATGCAGCCACTTACTCACGGAGTCAGCGCAAGTTTTTTGTGGGATAGGTAAAGGTTTTCTTGCTTGGGAGTTGTTTATGATTTTGCGTCAAATTTTTGTAACAATTCAGGGGTTTAAGAGTTCATATAACCATTTGTTTGAGGGGGAAAAATCTGCTTATAGTAGAAAGAGCCTTGCTGAATGGTATGAGCGGGCCACGGTTTATGCCGAGCACGGCTTGACATTAATTAAAAATAGTTTAATTAATGTTGACCTGAACAAGCTTGTTAGCATACTAGAAAAAACTATTTATTTTTATAGCGCAACCGAACGTAATAATAAAGCTGATTCTTTACGGAGATTAAGCAGCGAATTATCTAAAAATCTAGTGGTTCTAACCGAAATTTGGTCAAAAATGCCTGATTATTTAAGTTGTTTTGAAGCTTCGCAGAGCATGGTTTCAAGGCCTCTTAGCACAACGTTTTCTAAAGCTCAATTAGAGGGAGTAGTTTATCACCTTAGTTTGGAAGGGAAGTGTCATTTTGCAATGCCAGCAAAACCAATTTCTGAGATTGCAAGGCCTGATCATGTAGATAAATCTCGAGCTCTTGTTAGAGCGTCTACAGATAGTAGAATTTCTGCATCAGCTGATAGTTCGCCAGCAGCCAAGAGAGCGCGCTGGGGTTGGGGTGGTCAGAGAAAGTCAGGTTTATGGTCGAAGCTTAAGAGATCAAGCACAGAATCAGATCTTCAACCCATGGGGCCAAGAACATGAACGCCAGGCTCGATGGTTAACCCGGTTATCGACCCTGCTTTTTAAAACAATAAGCTTTGCTGTGGGTGTTCACCTGTCTCGAAATGCACGCCCAGACCAATTAAGCGCACAGGGGCTTGTTGGCGTTGCCAGGCTTTTTCTAGGAGTTTGGTGAACATGTCTACCGATAGTTGAGGGTGTGTTTGTTCAGCAGTGGTGCTTTGGAAATCGTTAAACTTTAATTTTACAAATACATTTTTAATGTGAGTGTCATAGCCTTGCAAGCGTTTTTTTAATTCAGGTAGTAGGGTGGGAATTTGCGCCAGGCAAGTTTCTAGTGAGGGTAAGTCTTCTGCAAAGGTGTTTTCAACGCTCACCGATTTTCGCTGGCGTGATAGTTGTACTTCACGGTTATCAATGCCGCGTGCATAGTGGTAGAGTTGCTGGCCAAATTTACCAAAGGTTTTTGTTAAATCAGTTGAACTCCATTGTTGCAAATCCAAACAGGTTTCTATGTTGAGATCATGCATTTTTTTTGCAGTTACTTTACCCACGCCAAATATTTTAGTGATCGGCAAACCTTTGATAAAGTCATCAATATGATGCGGCTTAATCGCAAACTGGCCATTGGGTTTGCGCCAGTCGCTGGCGATTTTGGCTAAAAATTTATTGGGCGCAATGCCGGCTGAGGCAGTAAGTTGTAATTGCTCAAAAATATCTTGGCGAATAGCTGCGGCAATGTCGGTGGCATTGTTGTTGTACTGTTCACAGTGGGTAACATCTAAATAAGCTTCGTCAAGTGAAAGCGGCTCGATCAGTTTTGTATAATCGGAAAAAATTTCACGTATCTCTACCGACACTGCTTTATAAAGCGCCATGTTGACGGGTATGAGAATTAAGTCTGGACACAAGCGCAAGGCATGGCTGGTGGACATGGCAGAGCGGCAACCAAATTGGCGGGCTTCATAGTTGCAGGTGCACAACACGCCACGCTTGTCTTGGCTGCCACCCACGGCAATGGGCTTGCCGCGTAGCGAGGGGTCTTCGCGCATTTCAACGGCGGCATAAAAACAGTCCATGTCGATATGAATAATTTTTCTTGTGTTGGCCATATAAGCAGTTTAGCAGATTATTTTACAAAAAATACGTTAAAAAACTGGCAAAATTCTCAATCTGATCTATATTAATAGTGAACATGACAGCAGCGCTGACCGCGGGCCAACAGTAACTTTTCGGAGTTTAGAGTGTTAATGTGGTGAGCATGCTTAGCGACCTCGCAGCTAAGAAGCCTAAAGCATTACAGAGAGTTCCACCTTATGCGGTGGTTCGGGATTATTTAAGCCCTGTTATCATGTTCTCCTAAGCCGGCATTCTTGTCGGCTTTTTTATGGTTTTTGTTTTCTTGCTGGTCGTCCGTGCAGCGCTAGTATCTCATGCTGGTTGCGGTATACTATATGCTAGAGTTAACGGGAAAATATTACCATGCAAATCATCATCTTAGGTGATAATGAGGTCGCCAAAGGATTGACTGAAACCTTGTGCAACGAAGATCACAGTGTGACTATCGTTGGTAAAGATCGTGAAGCCTTACATGCGCTAGAAGAAGCGTTTGATGTGCGCACTATTGTTGGCCATCCCTCTTACCCCAATATTTTACGCCAAGCCGGTGCCGAAGATGCCGACATGTTGGTTGCGGTAACCGACAATGACGAAGTGAATATGATTGCGTGCGAAGTGTCACATGCTTTGTATCAAACCCCCATGAAAATTGCCCGCATTCGCGCGGCAGAATATCTTGAAAAAAAACTCTTGTTTGGTAGCGATGTCATTTCTATTGATGTGTGTATCAGCCCAGAAAAAACCGTTACTGACCATATTAGCCGCTTAATTGAATACCCCGGTGCATTACAAGTGTATGACTTTGCTGAAGGTAAAGTGCGCATGGTATTACTTAAACCTTATTATGGTGGGGTGTTAATTGGTAAAAAGCTATCTGAAATAGCGGGTTTTATTGGCGGCATTACTTTGCGGGTGATGACCATTTTTCGCGATGACGTATCGCTAAAGCTGGACGGCGAAACAATTATTGAAACCGGTGATGAATTATTATTCTTGTGTGCGCGTAAAAATATTCGCAAAGTGATGCAAGCTTTTGGACACTTAGACAGTGTGAACAAACGGATTATGATTGCCGGCGGTGGCGGCATTGGCTTTCGTTTGGCACAAAGTTTGGAAGCTAAATACCAAGTTAAATTGGTTGAGCAAGATACGCACCGCGCCGATCATGTGGCGAATGAATTGAGTAACACCACCGTGTTGCACGGTGATGTGTCAGATAAAAAATTATTGGTTAACGAAAACATTGAACACATGGATGTTTTTTGCGCGGTAACCAATGATGATGAAGCCAATATTATGTCTTGTATGCAAGCCAAACGCTTAGGCGTACGCCATGTGATGGCCTTAGTGAAGCGCTTAGCGTATGTAGATTTGATCGAAGGCAGCGAAATTGATATTGCCATTTCACCTCAGCAAATTACGGTGGGCAGCATTTTGGCGCATATACGTAAAGGTGATATTACGCACGTGTATACTTTGCCCGGCCATTTGGCTGAAGTCATCGAGGTTGTGGCGCACGGCGACGCTGCCAGTTCTAAAGTGGTGGGCACGGCGATTAATAAAATTAAGCTGCCCCACGGCATAGAAATTGGCGCGGTTGTGCGGGGCGAGTCTGACTTGATTTTTGAGCGCGACACAATTATTGAGGCCGAAGATAGAGTGTTAATTTTTGCGGAAGATTCCAAGCGTGTGACGAGCGTTGAGGAATTGTTTCAAGTGTCCGCCACGTTTGTTTAGAAGGTCTTATGCGATTTAAAGCAATTATTCGAATTATTGGTTTTATTTTGATGCTGTTTAGCGTCAGTGTTGTTGTGCCAATAATGATGTCGTTAATCTATCATGATGGTGCCACGGGCCCTTTTGTTATTACCGGGGTATTTGAGCTTGCGTTGGGTTTTCTGGGTTGGTTTCCTTTGCGCAATTATCGGCAACAACTTAAAACGCGAGATGGTTTTTTAGTGGTGACCTTAGTGTGGGTGGTGCTCAGTACTTTTGCAGCCTTACCTTTTTACCTGACGCCTGAAGTGGGCATGAACGTAACCGATGCTTTTTTTGAAGCCGTTTCAGGGCTGACCACAACGGGCGCAACCATTATTTCTGGCATTCAATATTTGCCACATGCCATTTTATTTTATCGCCAAGAGCTGCAATTTTTAGGTGGTATGGGGATTGTGGTCTTGGCCGTTGCAGTGTTACCGCTACTGGGTATTGGTGGCATGCAGCTATACCGCGCTGAAACCCCTGGCCCAATGAAAGATAGCAAGCTCACACCGCGCATTACTGAAACGGCCAAGGCCTTATGGTTTATTTATATTATTTTAACAGCGACTTGTGCGTTTTCTTATTGGGTGGCTGGCATGACGGTGTTTGATGCCATTGGTGAAAGTTTTAGTACCATTGCTACCGGTGGTTTTGCCATGCATGATAGTAGCTTTGCTTTTTACCACAGTAATGCCATTGATATTATTTGTATGTTGTTTATGTTTTTAAGTGGCATTAGTTTTGCGTTGCATTACACCGTGTTTCAACGCCGGCGTTTTTTGGATTATTGGTATGATGTAGAGTTTCGTTATTTCGTTTGGATTATTATTACGGTGGCGGTTATCACCTTGTCGACCCTGATGATAAATCACGTGTACCCTAGTTTTGAAGATGATGTCATGCACGGCTTGTTTACCGTGATTTCGTTGGCCACCACCACCGGTTTTACAAACTCAAAATTCAGCGCCTGGCCTACTTTTTTACCGGTTCTTTTAATGTGGGTGGGCATGGTTGGTGCTTGCGGTGGCTCTACCGCCGGCGGCATTAAAGTGATGCGTTGTGTGTTGCTTTGCAAGCAAAGCATGCGTGAAATGAAACGTTTAATTCACCCTAATGCGGTGTATTTAATTAAATTTGGTAAGCAAGCTTTACCCATTGAAACAATTGAAGCCATGTGGGGTTTTATTGGTATTTTTATTGCAACGTTTGCAGTGCTAACCTTGGTGCTCATGGCGCTGGGCATGAACTTACTTACCGCCTTTAGCGCCGTGGTGGATACCTTGGCTAATGTTGGTGTGGGAATAGATGGCGTGTCCGATAGCTTTGAGCATATTGGTGCCGCTTCAAAATGGGTGTTAACCCTTTCCATGATTGCAGGCCGGCTAGAAATCTTTACGTTATTATTGTTGTTTACGCCGGCATTTTGGCAAAAATAAGCGTAACGTTAAAAACCATACAGTAACGTTATATCTGTTCTATAGTCGGTTTTTTTAGTTTTGTCGCTGTCGGCAGGAATGGTACTGTTGTTTGTAATGGCATAAGAAACTTGCATGCCAAGATTGCCAATAACATTGAGCGATAGGGCCGATTCCCATTTAGTTTGCACATTATTGTGGCCATCATCAATGGACAAGCTTTGGCTAAAGTTGGCTGTTTTAGAAATGATCCAACTTAAGGTGCTGGAAGCAGTACCCACAAAATCTTCTTCACATTTGTTGGTGCCAGCAATATGCGCATAGCGATAACCGGGGCCAATTTGCGCATCCAGGGTGATTTTTCCACCCTCGATTAATCGCTTACCAAAACCTAAGGCTGAGGTATACGATTTATCATAAGTGTTAAACTGATCAAACACCGTGTTGTTGTTGGCAAACAAAAAGTAACGACGGGCAATTTTATAATTCCATTGAAAAGTGCCCGAGTAGCGTTCGGCGGTTACTTCGCTGTTCGAGTCACTGTAAAGTGCTTCTAGCTTATAAGTATTGGTCCATTTTTCTTTGTTGTAGTTTAAATTAAATTTTCCATTTACGTTGTTATCGGTGGTGTTGCCGCCCGTGCCACTGTAGCCTAGCTGAACGTTGCCACTCCAAATTTTTGGAGCCTCTTCGGCTTGCGTGGTAAAAGACGAGCTTAGCATCACTAAGCTGGTAAGAAGGATGGGCGTTAAGTAAGTTTTCATAATATGTTCAGTTACCATTATTGTTATATTTTTGTGACCAAGTGTTCATGGGAAAATAAATTAGCAATGGTTTCGCGCTCGCGCACTAAGTGCACTTGCATTCCATCAACTAACACTTCAGCAGCTCGGGTGCGTGAATTATAATTCGAACTCATACTAAAGCAATAGGCACCGGCGGTGCGCACGGCTAATAAATCTTTGGTTTGTAGCGCCAGGCTACGATCTTTTCCTAAAAAGTCACCGGTTTCACACACCGGGCCAACAACGTCATATATTTTTTTCTCAGCAGGACTTTGCGCCTGCACAGGGATAATGTTATGAATCGCTGAATAAATGGCGGGCCGCAATATATCGTTCATGGCGGCATCGACTACAGCAAAGTGTTTGTCGTGATGGGTTTTTAAGTATTCTACTCGGGTAACCAAAATCCCAGCATTGGCTGCAATGGCGCGCCCAGGCTCTAAAATCAAACTAATGTCTTGCCCCTCGAGCCTTTTCTTGACCGCTTGGCTGTATTCACTAGGGTGTGGTGGCGTTTCGTTGGTGTAGGGTACGCCAATGCCGCCGCCTAGATTTAAATGTTTGAGCGTGATGCCGCGTTCTTTTAGCTGTTGCACGAGGCTGAGCACGCGATCGAGCGCATCTAAGAAAGGCTGCATGCTAGTGAGCTGTGAGCCAATGTGGCAATCCACGCCTAACACATCTAAGTGTGGTGATTGGGCTGCAAATTCGTATAAGCTTAGGGCTTCGTCTCGGGAGACACCAAATTTATTGTCTTTTAAACCGGTGGCAATATAAGGGTGGGTTTTTGCATCCACGTCTGGATTCACGCGGATAGAGATGGGGGCAACACAGTTTTTATTGGCGGCAATGCTGGCAATGCGCTCTAGCTCTTGGCTAGATTCAACATTAAAGCTCATAATGCCCGCATCTAGTGCGCGCTCAATTTCATGGGGTAATTTGCCCACACCAGAAAAAACAACTTTGCTGGCTTCACCGCCAGCAGCAAGCACTCGCTCTAACTCGCCCACAGATACAATATCAAACCCTGAGCCTAAGCGCGCCATCACTTGCAGCACAGCCAAGTTGGAGTTGGCTTTTACCGCGTAACAAATTAAATGCGGGTAATCACCCAAACCATCGTCAAAGGCATGCCAATGACGCTCAAGTGTGGCTTGTGAATAAATGTACACGGGCGTGCCGTATTGCTCTGCAATGTCAGCTACGGGAACCTCTTCAGCGCATAGCTGCTGGTTTTTGTAGGTAAAATAATCCATTAGGCCTTCTTAGTGGTGGTGTGATGTTGCGGTATGGGCATATATAACGGCCCAGATTGGCCACATGCGTTCAGGAGTAGGCTTAATAATAAGCAGCTGTAGAGTAAGATTTTTTTCATGGCAAAATTCTACCAAAAAATAAGAATTAAGCTAGCATTTCGTTAAAGGCGATAATGTCGTAAAAATAACCTGCTTTGGCAACAGGTTCTGATACGCCATTAACGTGAACCAATATTGGCAGGCAGACCTTATTAGATGGGAGGTTGATTTTTTCGATTTTGCGTTTTACTTCATCAATTACCTTGTTAGCGACTTTGTTTTTAGAGAATTTAATTTCTATGATGTACAGCGTGTTATGCTTGGTTTGGATTAAAAAATCTATCTGCACGCCAGCTTGGCGTTTGGTGGGACGTTGGAAATAAGGATTGTCATAAACCACATCTTCGGGCTTAATATTGAGTGCGGCATAAAGCTCATGGCGATTGTTGACCACTAGGTTTTCAAATTGTAACCCCATAATGCCTTCCCAGCCTGAAAGTGCTGCAAGTGAAAAACTTGAAATACGTTTTTGTTCAATCTGTGCTTTTTTAGGTGCAATGTATTTGAGGTAAAAACGCAAATAATTATCACTTAGCCGGTATTGAGAAAGTGCTAAAGCATTTCCGGTTTTTAATGACCAAGTTTGTTGTTTTTCAATAAAACCGGCTTGTGTTAACTCTTCGATATACTCTGTTAAACGGCCGCTTTTAGGATAGCCGGTTTGCTCTGAAATAGCGTGATAATCCACTGGGCCATTTGCTAAAGCACTGACGATTTTCTTGTAGACATCATCTCGTTTGATGAACAGCTCATGAAAAATTAAGTCAAAATCTTCGGTTAAAACAGCACCTTTGGTGAAGCATTGCCTTTGTATATTGTCATCGGCAGTTTGCTTGGCATTCATTTGCTCTATATACCAAGGTATGCCGCCGGTGACACTTAAAATTTTAAAAATTTCATAATCAGATGTCTTGAAGCCTTGGCTCACAAGCATTTGCTTACAGTCTTTCAACGGTAACGGATCAAGATGTAAGGTCCAAGATATGCGGCCAAAATAACCCGTGCTGTTTACTATGTTTTTCTCAATCCAGGTGGAAATGGAGCTACATAAAATTAAAATTAATTTGGGATTTGTTTTAAAGGATTCTTCCCAGGCATTTTTTAATTTGCTCAAAAAGGTTTTGTCACCTTGCGCCATCCAAGAAATTTCATCAAATAAAATAATTACGGGGTGTTGTTGTACTAGTCGGCCCAAAAATGAAAATAATTCGGCCCAGTCGAGCGTGGTTAGGCGGGGAACATCAAGTTGTGTGCTGAGTTGCCTGGCAAATTCGTCCCGCTGCGCTTGGGCATCTATGCCATTTACCGGTGCTAAGCCGGTGAATTTATAGAACGTTTTTCCTTTTGCAAACTCTTCGGCTAAGCGGCTTTTACCTACCCGGCGTCGCCCCTTAATAACAAGAAGGCTGGCGGTGCTTTTTTTTAAAAAAGGCGCAAGCTGTGTTAGCTCTTGTTTTCGTCCAGTGAATGAGTGGCTTTGGGTGGGCATAGGTTGTTTCTCGCGGCTTTGTTCGTGGCAGTGTTTATTGCGATTTTCATGAACAAAGTATAGCAGGCAGTTTTGTTCGTGTAAATAGAAAATGTTATTTCCACGAACAAACTTTGCAAGGTGATTCTGTTCGTGGGAATAAATTAGCGTGAAAAAGAGACCGGGATATACATTTTTCCATTAAAAACAATGTGTTATGTTTATTTTAAAATCACTAGGTTCAATGTTCAGTGAAAAAAAAATGTCTTTATGTCACAATGCCGCAAAATTTAACACGAGGCCTTTATGCAACTTTCTTACAAATCGATTGAACCCAGTAACACCGCCACCGCTTGCGTGATTTGGCTGCATGGCCTAGGTGCCACTGCCGATGACTTCATGCCTATTATTCCACAATTAAAACTCCCGGAAGAGTTGGCGGTGAGATTCATCTTCCCGCAGGCTAACATTTTGCCGGTATCGTTAAATAGAGGGTTTGAAATGCACGCATGGTTCGATATTTACGGCTTAGCACTCAAAAGTCGCCAAGATGAGGTGGGTATTCGGGCCAGCGAAGCCGATTTGGTTGAGTTGATTAATGCGCAAATTGAGCAAGGCATTCCCTACGAGCGCATTGTGCTGGCCGGCTTTTCGCAAGGCGGTGCCATGGTGCTGCACACGGCGTTGCGCTTCCCGCATAAATTGGCTGGGGCGATGGTGCTATCTAGCTATTTACCGATTGCTGAGTTTTTAGCGGAAGAAAAATCTAGTGCAAACCAGGCCTTACCGATTTTTGTGGCGCATGGCGAGTGTGATGATGTGATACCAATGAGCACCGCAGAGCTAACATGCGAAGCTTTGCAAGCTGAGCAGTATCAACTTGAAACGCAGTTCTACCCAATGGCGCATGAGGTTTGTGGGCAGGAAATTGCGGATATTAGTGCGTGGTTGCAGCGGGTGCTTCACTAACATTTTGGAACATCAAGAGTTCAAATGCAGATAAGTTAATAATCATATAGTCGATAATATTAGCCTGCACGGCCTGGT
>JAWUVP010000078.1:0-10846 GCA_034112285.1 Gammaproteobacteria bacterium | reverse complement strand
TCAAGCAACGTATTTTTAACCCTTACATTTTAATTAGGAGAACTTAATGACCACAGTGACTGCCAACAAGCTCGACTCGAATATGACTAACGATGAATTAATCGAACTTTCTTTAAGCTTAGGTGAAAGCGAACTCGCGAGTAATGGCGCCTTATCGGTTGCCACCGGTTCGCGCACCGGGCGCTCACCTAAAGATCGCTTTATTGTTGACGATGCGGTAACCCATGACAGCGTACATTGGGGTAACGTCAATCAGCCGATTAGCCAAGAAAAATTTGAAGCGATGTGGAACCGGGCGAATGATTATTTAGCCGACAAAACCACTTACAGTGATTACTTAGCCGTGGGTGCGGACAGCGAATACCAAATTCCGATTAATGTTACCACCGAGTTTGCTTGGCATTTATTATTTTGTCGCAACATGTTTATCAAAAATGTCACCGCCCAAAAGCAACCCGCCTGGACGTTGTTAAACGCCGCAAAATTTAATGCCGACCCAGAGCGCGATGGCGTAAACAGCGAAGCCTGCGTGATGGTTAATTTTACTGAACGCAAAGTATTAATTTGCGGCACGCAATATGCGGGCGAAATGAAAAAAGCTATGTTCTCTGTGCTCAACTATTTGGTCACGCTTGATAGCGTGTTACCCATGCATTGCTCATCCAATGTGGGCGAAGATGGCAAAACCGCTATTTTCTTCGGCTTATCAGGCACCGGCAAAACCACATTGTCTGCCGACCCTGCACGATTTTTAATTGGCGACGATGAACATGGTTGGGGCGCTAACGGCGTGTTTAATTTTGAAGGCGGCTGTTATGCCAAATGCATTAACTTGTCACAAAAAAATGAACCGGTTATTTGGAATGCCATTCGCCATGGTAGCGTGCTAGAAAATGCAGTGCTCAACAGTGACGGCGTGCCTGATTATACCGATGATAGCTTATCGCAAAATTCACGCGTGGCCTACCCACTAGACTTTATTGAAAAACGTGAGCTGAGCAATCAAGGTGGCCACCCCAGCGCAGTGATCTTTTTAACCTGTGATTTATACGGTGTGTTACCACCGGTTGCTAAACTCAATAGTGCGCAAGCCGCATATTATTTTTTAAGTGGCTACACCGCCCTAGTGGGTAGCACCGAAGTTGGCCAAGGTACCGGCATTAAATCTGTTTTTAGCACTTGCTTTGGCGCACCATTTTTTCCGCGCCCGGCACAAGTGTATGCGGATTTATTAATCGCTAAAGTCACTGAGTTTGATTGCCCCGTTTATTTAGTGAACACCGGCTGGAGCGGCGGCGCACATGAAAAAGGCGGCGAGCGTTTTTCAATTCCTACCACGCGCGCTATTATTGAAGCCATTGTGAACGGTAATATTTTAAAGAGTGAATTAATCACCTTGCCACAATTTAACGTGCAAATTCCAACGCAGCTAGAAGGCGTGGAAACTGCCCTGTTAGATCCTCGCACCGGCTGGGATGATCAAGCTGATTATCAAAACAATGCCGAACAATTAATAAAAGCTTTCCAAGAAAACTTTACCCAGTATGACGTTGCCGACAACATTAAAGCTGCGGGGCCTACATTATAATGGCGGCTAACTTTCCAACCAGTCGCTTGCGCCGTTTACGGCAGCACCCAAAAATTCGCGACTTAGTGCGCGAACATGATGTGCACGTTAATGATTTAATTGCTCCGCTGTTTGTGAAGCAAGGCCTAACCGGTAAAAAAGAAATTAGCAGCATGCCTGGGCAATATCAACTTGGCTTGGACGCGCTAGCTGCTGAAATCAAAACTATCGTCGCGCTCAAGATCCCCGCGATTATTTTATTTGCCATTCCCGAACATAAAGATGCCACTGGCAGCGATGCCTTTGCCGAAGACGGCATTGCGCTGCAAGCCATTCGCCTGATTAGAAAAACCGCGCCCGAGCTGTTAATTATTAGCGATATTTGCTGTTGCGAATACACCGACCATGGCCACTGCGGCGTAATGGACGAACACACCGGCTGCATGGATTTAAACAACGACGCCACCTTGCCGCTCTTGCAAAAGCAAGTGGTTGCCCACGCCAAAGCCGGCAGCGATGTAATGGCGCCCAGCGGCAACATTGACGGCATGGTGCAAGCCATTCGCAGCGCGTTAGATGACAACGACTTTAAACACATCCCCATTTTAAGTTACACCGCTAAATATGCATCCAGTTTTTACGGTCCATTTCGTGATGCCGCCGAGAGCGCCGCCAGCTTTGGCGACCGCCGCTCGCACCAGCTCGATGTTGCCAACGCCAACGAAGCTTTGCGCGAAGCCGAGCAAGATGTTGACGAAGGTGCCGATATGCTCATGGTAAAACCCGCCATGCCTTACTTAGATGTCATGCTACGTTTGAAGCAAACCCACCCTGCGCTGCCCTTATGTGCGTACCAAGTTAGCGGCGAATACGCCATGCTAAAAGCCGCTAGCCAACAAGGCTGGTTAGATGAGCAGGCCTGCGTGCTAGAAAGTTTGGTGAGTATGAAACGCGCTGGGGCGAACATGATCATTACGTATTATGCCAAGCAAGTGGCAACCTGGCTGGGCTGAGATGGCCAACATAAAAAATATTTAACTTATTGATTTGATAGTGAAAACAAGACTATCCTTGCGAAGAAGGACAAAAATGTCAATATTATCCCTTCCTATAAGGATATAATTCGACATTATGAATAATAAATCCGACTGTTTCATAGGTCCATATGCAAATAGTCTTGACCATTTGCATATGGACCTATAAAATGGTCAGAAACAGATTGGCGCTACCATGCAAGAAAGACTCTATTCCAAGCTTACACGCGCACATTTTGCTGAAAATCAGCAAATGGCGTTTCTTTGCGGCCCCAGACAAGTGGGCAAAACCACCGCCGCTGAACAAGCTGTACAAAATTCCTCAGAAAATAAATACCTTAATTGGGATAGTCTGAACGATCGTGAGATTATTGAGTCGGGCTATGATGCCATTACCGATGGCCTTAGTTTAGGCGCGGTAACAGAAAAACCAACGATTATTTTTGATGAAATACATAAAAATAAACAATGGAAAAATTTCCTCAAAGGTTTTTTTGATACCTTCAAAAATAAGTTACACATTTTGGTAACGGGCTCTGCAAAATTAAATATGTTTCGACGTAGCGGTGATAGTTTGCTGGGCCGTTATTTTTTATATCGAGTGCATCCTTTATCAGTCGCTGAACTATTACGCACCGATATTCCTGAGTCACCACTATCGGCGCCAAGTGAGATAAGCAATGAACTATTTCATCAGCTTGTTAAATTTGGTGGTTTTCCAGAACCTTTTTTGCGTGCCGATGAAAAATTCTCTTTGAAATGGCAATCATTAAAACAAGAACAAATGATCAAAGAAGACATCATGGCCGTTGAACAAATAAATCAATTAAGTGCTTTTGAAATGCTCGCTTTTTTACTAGCCAAGCAAGCCGGAAATCAAGTTAACTATAGCAACTTAGCCAACAAAGTTCACGTTGCGCATGAAACAATTCGTCGTTGGTTTCGCACCTTAGAAGAATTTTACTATTGCTTTCGAATTAAACCCTGGTCAAGAAATGTTACGCGCAGTTATATGAAAGAGCCTAAAGTTTATTTGTGGGATTGGTCACAAGTTAGCGAACCCGGAATGCGAGTTGAAAACTTTGTTGCCGGGCACTTGCTTAAAGCCGTGCATTTTTGGACGGACATGGGGTTTGGTAAATTCGATTTGTTTTATCTACGTGACAAAGACAAACGCGAAGTAGATTTTTTAATAACAAAAAATGAAAAACCTTGGATTATGTTGGAAGTAAAAAGTTCAAGTAAGGAACCCTTGAGTAAAAACTTACTTCATTTCCAAGCACAAATAAAAGCTGAGCATGTGTTGCAACTCGTGTTTGATGCCCCTTATGTTGATGAAGATTGCTTTAGTGATAGCGATGCAAAAATTGTTTCCATGAAGACGTTTTTGTCGCAGCTTGTTTGATAAACGTCATTGCGAGCCCTGCAGAGGAGGGCACCAAAGGCACAGGTTAATCACCTAGACAACACTATGACCAAAGAGATTGACCTGTGCCTTTGGTGCGCGTCGCTGCGCTTTTTGTAATGACGGGGGCTTGTCAATGCAAAGCACACTTCCTTCTTTTTAAATTAAATAGAGAACAGTGAGTGCTGCATCTTATTGATTTATATATTTTTTTATTTTTATTGAACTAGCAACGAGTTGTTAGACTGTATTTCACCAGCGACAAATGGACACACTGCATGCCAGAATTCGCACCACAGTGTCGTTGCCTGCCTTTTTTTGATCAACTGAAGTCAAGCCGCTTTTACCCACAAAATGCTCATTTTTTGGTCACCTTTAATGTTATCTTAATTCTAATGCTTTAAGATTATGACTTGATTAAAAATAAAAGAGATTAAAATCATGCCTACGCCAACTGAACGCACAGTAAAGAATACTCTACCCAGGCATCAAATTTATTTGTGGGAACAAGTTTTAGCCGAGATTTTTCCTCAATATGTAATGCCTCTACTCTCCATTCATGACATTGCCGCTTTCTGGAATTCTAAAAACGACTTTTTGCAAATGTTATTCAAAACATTTATGGAAACAGAAAAATGTATAAAGCTACATTATGTGCATAGCTTCCGCGGTATATGCCGAGAATTTCATAAGCCTAGATCCGATCAAACTGTGGACTTTCAGGCTGCTATTGGGCTGCTTCATGACAAAGTTGAAGAACATCCAGAGCGGATCATGGGTCAGCTCGCTACTTTTTTTAACATTACAACAGGAGCAGAGCGTAATAATTTAGACTCTTTAGTGCATGTTTTCAGAGATGTCTTACATTATAGTGGAGTTCCAAGCTCAATATCAGACCAATGTTCTGAGTTTAGGAATGTCCAAATACCAGACCCGCCGACACTGCAAAATTTAACCCGAATGATGCTGCAGCGCTTATCCCCCATTCAGATGCAAAGTTTTATCCTCTTCCTTAAGCAATTGATGAGCGTAGAGGCTGTTGAAGCATTAGCTGAGATCTTCAACGAACACCCTCGATTCACAGCATCACTTCTAGAGCCAGTCACACCAGAAGCTCTGCTCATTCCAGAGGTAGTTAATCCTAATAATCTAGTCGCATCATTTTCAAGAGGTAAGGTTATATTTAATGAGATGACCACTCTGGTCTTCATATGTCTTATCATCTTTGGCCTAGAAAGGATTTGGGACTCTAAAGGATCTAAAAATAATCTTGCTCTAGGCGTGACATGCGTCACCTCTGCTGCGCTTTATTTAATAGTGGGAATGATTATCTATATGAAAGACGTTGGCCAGAGATTACACCAGTCCCGTCAAGCAAGACGAGAAGGTGAAAGACTAGAACGGTTTGCCATAGCACCAAGACAGCCTAAAGAAAAAGACCCCTTATTACCTCGCGATAGCCCTGCTTAAACGCGTAACGAATAGAACAACGAGCTGATATACAGAAAACCACCGTGAGAAGCGTAGCGACGCTTCTCACAATGACGAGGATTATGGATATGAGGTATAAGACAGGCACCATAGGCACAGGCCAATCTTTTCAAGCCCACTAAAACTCACCGTTAGCATTTTTTCAAATAATCAATATTTTCATTACTAATTAACCAGGCTTATTGTACCTTGCCATCTTTTAGTTGGTAAGTCCCAGTTAACGACTTCACGTCCCACTCACCGGTATTTTTATTTTTAAGCCGCTGTTGATCTTGAAAAACAAGAACATCATCTACAACAACTACATCATATAAATGATGCTCACGCTCTATAAAGGTGGATTTCAGGTAAGCCATGCGGTTTTCAACATCACTCAGCTCAAAATTCAAATCACCAATATGTAGCTGCGCATCTGTTTGGTAATAATCACCAAGCTTGCTAACGTCAGCCTCTACTACGATTGTGTCTAATAAGTTGTGTACAAATTGATATGCTTGTTGTTTGTTCATAATAATAATTTCCTGTTTAGTTGTTTGGAGAAGGAATTATAATCTCAACAGGCTAAAAAATTACCGTACCGAACACTACCGTATATAATACGGTATTACATCCACACTGCACCCGGAGTGACTTTGCGTCGTAAATCAGCCTTGGAATCACAAGCAAATTTATCTTTTAGGGTTTCTAAATATGATTCGACCGTGCGAAAAGAAATATCGATGCGCTGGCCAATTTCTTTTGCCGTTAAGCCACGCATGGTGTAGAACAACACATCAAACTCGCGATTGGTTAACTCAACTTTTTGCAACTTACCGTTGACCAAGAATTTTTCGTCTGCAATTAAACGGCGAAAATGTTTTTTAGCCCCAATATCATCGTGGTTAGGAATAGCGTTCACCAAGGCATGCTGCGGTGTTTCACGGTAATCCATATTTTTATCGGTCATCAACCACAGCTCGGCAACTTTATTATTGCGCACGGTGTAAGCCGCGGTGACTTCGCTCACCCATAATTCACCACTATTGCGGTGGGTCATGATTTGTCGATCGCGGCCAATTAATTTATCATCGGCAACAATCACTTCGTGCAAAATGTGGCTGCGATCGGTAAACACATCGCGTAAATAACGACAGCGGTTTTCGATATCTGAAAAGTTAATTTCAACATCACCGTAATGGCCCACCACATCGGCGTGATAAAGTTGCGACAGCGCGTCCACGTCGGCATTAACGACTAAATGCTCTAGCACATTGTTCATGAAGCTGTAGGCTTGCTCGTTGTTCATGAAATGGCTCCTAAATTTAAACTTCGCGGTCAACCGCTTGTGGCTCACCTTCGGCATCAATGGCCACATAGGTAAATATCGCTTCTGTGACTTTCCAAGTTTGGTCACTCTCCCAGCATTGTGCCCAGACTTCGATATTGATTTTCATTGAGGTGCGTCCAACGTGCACAACATTGGCATGCACGTGTACGGTTTCGCCAATGTGTACTGGGCGCTCAAACACCATACCATCGACCGCAACGGTTGCCGTGCGTGAATGGGAGCGTTTTTTAGCGGCGATACCCGCACCTAAATCCATTTGCGACATGATCCAGCCGCCGAAAATATCGCCATTGGCGTTGGCATCGGCAGGCATAGCGAGGGTTTGCAAAACGAGTTCACCGGTTGGGCTGGGCATGAGATAGGCTCCTAAGATTAATCATGACTTCATTATACGGATAAAGACAAAGCCCATGCAAATTTACTTGGCGATACTTGCTTCACCGGCAGAGAAAGCCTTTATTTTTTGGTCGGCGGTTTGCAGCAGTAACTTGCCTTGTGCATCAATGCCTACACATTTTCCTGCTTGGTTTTTTTCTGCTATGCACAGTGTTATATTTTTATTGTATAAATAGTCTCGTTGTTGCCATTCATCTAAAAAAGGCGTTAGCCCTTGTTCGCTGAAGCGCGTTATATAAGCTTGTAGGGTGTTAATCAAACTTGCGGCCAAGTTGTTTCTATCTTGTTCAGCGCCGGTAAGCTTATATAAAGATGTCCAGGCTTGCGTAATATCTGCCTCGCTGGCGGCTGCCATATTCACATTGAGCCCCACGCCAATAATCATGCGGCAGGAGTCTGTGTTAATCGCTTCATTTTCAATTAAAATTCCGCCTAGTTTTTCGGCGTTGGCGATTAGATCATTGGGCCATTTTATTTTACAATCTGTAAAACTTGTTTGCTGTTCTATTGCCTCACACACCGCTAAGCCAATGACTAAACTAAGCCCGGACAAGTTATTAATTGATGTGTCAAAATAGGAAGATAAGGACAAATATATATTTTTTTCGGCGGGTGAGTGCCATTGTCGATTGAATCGGCCTTTGCCCTGGGTTTGCAATTCAGCTAAACAAGCGTAGGCATGGTGATTGTTTTTGGTAATGGTTTTTAGGTGATCATTGGTCGAGGTGGTTTGCGGTAATATCTCTAGCGTTAAATTTTTGTCATCCACGCTTGCCTGAATATTGCTTGCCTTGAGGATCATGAGCGCTTGCCTGATTAATTCGCTTAGGCTAAATTATATCATAGCCACACACAAAAAAGCCCCAACAAATGTTGAGGCTTTTTTAATTTACGTAGATTATATAAAATATGGCGAAGCAATAGCTTGGCTAAAATATTGAGCCATCATTTGATGTCCTAAATCGGTAGGGTGCTCCATATCGTCAAACACATAGTTCTGATAACTCGTTTCATAGCTTGTGCAAGTTAACGCTGTTTCACCACCTATTATTTTCGCAGTTGTGCAAGCTGGATCAGAGACATTTTTAAGTGTTACTGACATTCCATAAAAATTAAAAGGGATGTTCAATGGCTGTTGACTAATTTGTCTTAACAAACCACCAGCATCTAAAAACAAGACATTCCTGGTTCCATCCGAGTTGGGAGGATAATATTGCTTAATCATAGCTTGTAAAAGCGCATCATATGCTTCTGAAGCTTGAGTCAGTTTTGTCGAAGCATTAAGCTTGACGGCTAAAGGTGTCGCTCCTAAATCGGGCAGATCAACCACAACAATATGCGTAGCGCCGGCAGCCTTCAATTGCGCAACTTGGCTTTTGATATCCGCTAACAAATCCTCCATAATCGTTTCCGGCGGAGTTGTGAAAATGCCATCAAGGAAATTATTAGAACCAATCCAGAGCACATACAAATTATCTGGTGATGCAACACCATTATTTTGTTCTAAAAAAGCGGTGATTTGTTTTGCTGTTGATGGTGGACTATAGTGCTCAGTAGCCGTGTTCGCTATCCCAGAAGATATTGCGCCACCTGCAGCATAGTTAGTGCCCGTTAAAGTGCCTGACACATAGTTAGTGCCTGTAGGTATTATTGGCTCTTCATTATTTGTGCTTGAAAAAGCCGACAAACCTAAATCTTTCTTTAAATAGTGAGGCCAAACATTTCCACCTTTCGTGGTGAAAATAGGCCTTTTTCCCGCAGCAATTACGTCTGGGTTTTTATCTTGGTAACCTTGATCGCTCAAGCTGTCACCAAACACCACTAACTTTGTTGAGCTAAGCGGTGTGAAAGCCAAAGCCGACGTGCTAAATAAGCCCGCAATAATAATTAAACTTGTATAGCTAATTAATTTATTAAACATGATAATTTCCTTTTATTAAAATTTATAATTCAGGCCGAAAGAAAAAATGTCCGCAGAGCCTTTATAGTCAGCTTGCACTTTATTTTTTTCTAAGGGTGAAAGCGGTTTCAAACCACCGGTGCTGTGCTGGCCAATGCTTTCTTCAACATCAATAGACTGATTTTGCATAAAGATATGTTCATAGGCGGCATCTATGCTTAGTTTGTCATTCACATTGTAACTGCTACCCAATGTTAACCAAACTCGATTGGTGTCCGGTATGCGAGCATCACGATTTAAATCAACGCTGGGTGTTTGATCATATGCCAGGCCGGAACGTAATGTTAATGCCTTCGTGGCCTTATAGTCTGTTCCCATTGAAAACAACATGCTGTTGTTCCAGTTTGTGTTAATCGTTACGTGGTCAGCATAAGCTTGTGGCATAGTGATTTTAATATTTTGTAAGCTATGCCATAAGGTATATTGTTCTGTGGTGCTAACGCTCCAACGGTCGTTTAATTTTTGCGTTATACTAAAGTTAACCACGGCTGGTGTATTGAGTGCTGCGGTTGCGGTAGAGGCGGCATTGCAACCAGTTGGGCTAGTGGTTAATGAACACATGGGATCTAAAGGACTGGCATTCATGTATTGCGTGCCATGACCTTTCAAGGTGTAATTTATTTGTGAACGATAACTTAACCCAATGCTGGTGCTACTCGTTGGTTGAAATAACAAACCAAGGTTATAGCCGGTAGCCCAACCATCACCCGATAATGAAGTAGGCGTGGTTGCCAAAAGATTGGGTATCTTTAACACATTTGTTGCTGGTCCATCAAAATTCGATAACTCCGCTTTAGCATATTGCACTTGCACACCCATTCCGAAACTCAACTGCGAGTTAACTTGGTAAGCCAGCATAGGATCAATATTAATTGTCTTCAATGCTGTTTTTTGTGACATGAAACGCAACACGGAATCTTTATCATAATGCGTAGTCAAACCCCACGGTGCAGTAATGGATAAACCCGCGGTCAAATCTGGATTAATAGGCAACGCCGTATAAAACACCGGCACAAACGCTGAGCTGGCAACATCTGATTGCGATGTTTTGCCATCAACTGGATCAAGCGCATCACCTTTATCTAAACCCCAGCCATTCGCTGCATGCTCGGCTTTTGCGTTGCGCACGGAAATATGTGGCGCTATATAACCGCCACCTAGGTAGACTTGTTTTTGCTTAATGGTCGCTAACAAGGCGGGGTTATTGAAAATAGCGGTTACGTCGCCTACAGCGGAGGCACTGCCGGCCATGGCTTGGCCTTGTAGGCGTGGGCTATCTTCATTAATTTGAAAACCTGCGGCCATAGTTAACATGGGCAGCAAACTTAACGTTAAAATCGGGAGTGTTTTTTTCATTATCGAGTCCTTGTTTCGTTATCAATATCTATACAGTGCCTGTACAGGCCTGAAATGTGATAATAACATCCACATAGGGGATTACCAGGGTTAAATCTTGTTTTTGCGTGACATTACAACTATATTTGTTTTATGGCAGGTAATCTTAGTCAACAAAGGCCTAATTTCGTTCATGGGGATGACAGCCATCATGAAATCAACATGGGTGTGGGGACCTCAAAAAATGTACGCAATTCAATTAAAAGCACTTTAGATTATTGTTTTCCTAGCCGCATCGGGGGGGGGGGGGGGGGGGCGGGCGCGGCGCCAC
>JAWUVP010000077.1:0-7092 GCA_034112285.1 Gammaproteobacteria bacterium | reverse complement strand
CTGCATTAGGCGATGAATAGCGTTCAAAGCGTATTAGATACGGCGAGCACTCAATTGAGTGCCTATGAGCAACCCCGTTTAGAAGCGGAATATATTTTAGCGTATGTGCTTAATAAAAACCGCGCTTTTTTACGCGCCTTTCTTGAAACAAACCTCAATGAGGTGCAGCTAACCCGATTTAATGACCTATTAGCACAGCGCATTTTGGGTGTGCCTTTCGCCTATTTAATAGAGCAAAAAACTTTTTGGGATATTACTCTCAAAGTCACGCCAGATGTGTTGATTCCACGCCCCGAAACCGAATTAATCGTCGAGCATGTTTTAGCACTCTATCCACATAACGAAAAAATACACTTAGTCGATTTAGGCACTGGAAGTGGCGCCATTGCCTTAGCCATTGCCAATGAGAAACCCACTTGGTCTGTGGTGGCGACCGATAACAGCTCGGCGGCTTTAGCCATTGCCACAGAAAATAGGCAGAGCTTGAAAATAAATAATGTGAGTGTAGTAAAAAGCGATTGGTTTTCGGCTTTAGCCGGCCAAACGTTTGATGTAGTGGTGAGCAATCCGCCCTACATTGCGCATGATTGTCCACACTTGGAAGAAAATGTTAAAACCTATGAGCCGACTTTAGCCTTATTGGCGCACGATGACGGCATGGCCGACATTAAACAGATTGTTGCACAGGCTGCCGCTTATTTGTCAGCGCAAGGCTGGCTGATGTTGGAGCATGGTTGGCAGCAGGCTGAAAAAGTGCAGGCATTATTTTCACAGCAGGGTTATGAAAACATACAGACGTTAAATGACTTCAGTGGCTTACAACGCATCACGTTAGGCCAAAGGCCTGCAGCTAAATAGCGTGGTTATTGTGTATTTAACCAATCTAAATATTGTTTGGTGCCTTGGGCTACAGTAGAAAATTCACCCTCATAACCGGCGGCCCGCAAATCGTCTAAGTTAGCTTGCGTATAACTTTGATAGTGACCTTTTAGTTTTTCAGGAAAAGGAATATAGCTAAGCTCGCCTTTGCCATGCCAATCGAGTACGGCTTTGGCGACGTTATTAAAAGGTTCGCTACGGCCGGTGCCACAATTGAATATGCCAGAAACATCTGGATTATCTAAGCACCATAAATTTACATCAACAACATCACTCACATAAATAAAGTCACGCTTTTGCTCGCCATCGGCATGGCCGTCGTTGCCGGCGAATAATTTTATTTCGCCATTATTGATTAATTGGGTGTTAAGGTGAAAGGCCACGCTGGCCATGCTGCCTTTATGCTGCTCATGGGGGCCATAGACATTAAAGTAACGCAGGCCAACCACTTGGCTTTGGGCGTCGGGTAAAATGCGGCGCACATATTGGTCGAATAAGTATTTAGAATAACCATAAACATTTATGGGGCCTTCGCTCTCTAGCTCTTCTTTAAAGCTGGTTTTGTTGCCGTAGGTGGCGGCGCTTGAGGCGTAAATAAATTGAATGCGTCTATCTAAGCAATAGTGCAGTAAATTTTTAGAGTAATCATAATTATTTTGCATCATGTATTTGCCATTCCACTCGGTGGTGGCAGAGCAGGCGCCTTCATGGAAGATGGCATCAATAAATTCAGGAAAATCTTCTTCTTCTAAAATGGCTTGAATAAAATCTTCTTTATCCATGTAATCTAGAAATTGTAAATCTACCAGGTTCTTGAATTTGTGCCCATCCGTCATGTCATCGACAATTAAGATATCGGTGTAGCCACGTTCATTTAAACTTCTAACAATATTGCTGCCAATAAAACCGGCGCCACCTGTAACAATAATCATGTTGTTTTTCCTTGAATTTTTTTAACCACATTTGAGGTTGATAAACCTTCTTTAAAGCAGAGAATTTTTACTTCACCGCCATTTTTTTGCACGCAACCCGCGCCAGCGACTTCATCAACTTGATAGTCACCCCCTTTAACTAAGATGTTGGGTAACAGTTGGCAAATGAGTGCTTCGGGTGTGTCTTGAGAAAAAGGAATAACCCAGTCAACCGCTCTTAAGCCCGCGAGAACCGCCATGCGGTGCTCTAAAGTATTAATGGGACGTTCAGGCCCTTTTAATATTTGCACTGAGGCGTCATCGTTTACGGCAACAATTAAACGTTGGCCCAATTTTTTTGCTTCTTCAAGATAGGCAATATGACCAGCATGTAACAAATCAAAGCAGCCATTAGTCATGACCACGGTTTCGCCATGGGCCTTAGCATCTTCTATTAGCTGTTGTAATTGTTGCACGCTAACGATGCCGCCGGCGGAAAGTTGATCGCGATTTAATTCACGTCGCAATTCAGGCACGCTAACGGTGGCTGCGCCCACTTTGCTAATGGATATTCCTGCTGCCAAATTGGCCAAGGCCATCGCCGCTGGCCAGCTTTGTTTGGCTGCAATGGCCATGGCCAAAGTAGCAATGACGGTGTCACCTGCGCCCGTTACATCAAATACTTCTTTAGCTTGGGTGGGAATGCTGCACATAGGCTCATTTTTGGTGATTAAGCTCATGCCTTGTTCACTGCGAGTAAGCAAAATGGCTTCAATATCATGTTCGTGTAATTGCTCTCGGGCTTTGGCTTCAATGTCGGCTAAATCGGTCACGGGGCCAACCACTGAGGTGAATTCTTTCATGTTCGGCGTAAGCAAGGTTGCGCCACGATAGGCGGCAAAGGTATGTTGCTTAGGATCAATAAACACCGGCACGTTTGCTGCGCGGGCGGCATTAATGAGTTCCACTGCATTTTGTAAGGCACCTTTGCGATAGTCCGACATAATAACGATATCAACATGTGCCAGCTGCTGCTTAAAAATCTCCAGCTGCTTTTCGGGCGAGAAGGTGACCGGCTCTTCTTCAAAATCAATGCGAATGAGTTGCTGGTTACGGCTAAGCAAGCGTAGCTTAGTGACTGTTGGGGCAATCATAGTGCGCTGTAGTACGCAATTAACACCGGCTTCACACAAGATGCTTTCTAACAGGTCGCCGTCGGCGTCATTGCCCACCATGCCCATTAAGGTGACTTCACAGCCAAGGGCTTTGACATTTAACGCCACATTACCGGCGCCGCCAGGGCGCTCTTGCGTATCACGCACATGCACCACTGGAATAGGCGCCTCGGGTGAAACCCGTGAGGTGTCGCCTCGCCAGTAGCGGTCGAGCATAATATCGCCGACGATTAGCGCGGAAGTGTTTTCAAAAGCTGGAATTTGTATGTTCATAAATCAAATGTTGTTAACAATAAGGCGCTATTGTAACATATAGAAAAAGGAACCCAATATACCAATGTTGGGTTTCCTTGTTTACCGCAATGTATGATTAGGAGATTAAATTTGGCCCAGCCCTCTAAGAAACAAGAAGCTTTTATTCACCCACGTTATTGGGGAAACTGGCTGCTGGTAGCCTTACTATGGTGTTTAGCGCAATTACCCTTCGCGGTTGCGATGGCCTGTGGGCGTGGCTTAGGTCATTTGGCGCGAGGCTTGATGAAGTCTAGGCAGCGCGTGGTATTGACCAATTTAAAGCTATGCTTTCCTCAAATGCCTGAGCCTGAACGCGTACAATTAATGCGCGAGACATTCACTTCGTTTGGGCAAGGCGTTGTTGCTGCCGCTATTTCTTGGTGGGGTTCAGATAAATACCTTAAAAAATTAACGTACCGCGTAACAGGGGTCGAGCATCTACAAGCCTGTGTAGCGACAAAACAGCCAGCCATGCTGATTAGCCCGCATCTCTACACTCTGGAAATTGGTGGGCGAATTTTAAGCCAGTATGTTCCTTTTGGGGTATTTTATCAGCATCAGTCTAGCCATTTCTTTGACCAATTTATGCGTAGGAAGCGAGAAGCTTATTTTTCACATGTGATTGATCGGCGCAACTTAAAGCAATTTATGCGGCTGGTGCAGCAAGGTGAGTTACTCTCATACGCCCCCGATCAAGATTTTGGCCCTAAAAATAGCGTGTTCGCGCCCTTTTTTAATGTTCCCACCGCCACGGCCAGCTCCACTGCGCGAATAGCCAAGCGCTGCCAAGCCAAGCTGATGTTTTTTAATTGCTTGATTACCAAGCATGGTTTTGAGGTTATTATCTCGCCGGTCTTAGAACAGTTTCCCACCGGTGATGCGGTGGCAGACGCAACCACCATTAACGCTAAAATAGAAGAGGTTATTTTGACCGATAAAAGCAATTATATGTGGTTACATAAGCGTTTCAAAACGCGGCCAGAAGGCGAGAAGAATGTTTATGCTGCTAGTCAATGAAATTTATAAGTCAGAAATGCCGGGATTTTATTCGCTGCGACCAGAAGGTAAAACTTGAGGCGCTAATTCGTCAATGGCTATTTCTACGATGGAAGGAGTGATTTGGTTATAGTAACCGGGCAAGTCGTCCGGGCGCATTTTCTTTAACAACTGCTGGTAGTCTTCATCATCTACTAACAAGGCATCTTGTAAGGTTACCGCCACATGCATGGGGTGATGGTGTGGATTCCAATCATCGTGTTTGATGGCCGGCGAAAAAATAGCGATAGAGGGAATGTCTAAACCAATCGCAATATGACGCTGTCCGCTGTCATTGCCAATATACAGATTACATTCTGCCAGCACGGCTGCCATTTGGCGCAGGCTATAATCGGCAAGTACGGTGCAAGCCTCAGGCTGCTGCAATTGGTTGCGCAATTCTTTAGCTTGTGGGGCTTCGTTTGGCCCTGGGCAAAGTATCAGTTGTGCGTCAAAGGCTTTAACGCAGTAATTCATGACTTTAATAAAATAGTCTAGCGGCCACTGTTTTTGCTGTGGTGAGCGCGAGCCGGTTGAAAAGAAAAACCGGGGTTTGCAGGCCTCAACATTCAAGGCTTGCAAGGTAAGCTGGGCCGTTTGTTGCTCAGCTTCGGTCAAATAGAATTTATAGTGTGTTTCATACTGCAAAGGCTTATTGATTGCCGACAAAAGATAAAGTCGATTTTTTACCGAATAACAAGCTCTGTCATGCTCAAGAAACGTAGGGTCAAATTTAATGGCAGCATCATAGGTTTTACAACGCAACTTACCACAATCTGGGCCTATAAATGATTTGCCCTGTACGCTTTTGCCCAAACGCACAGATTTAGGGGTGCAGACAATATCAATCACACAATCATAGTGCTGTTTGCGTAACCATTTTTTCTTGCGCGACATTTCCCACATTTTACGAAGGCTGGTGCCATTGGGTACAATCACTAAGTTATCAATATTGGGATTATTCTCTGCCACAGGCGCCGTGTACGGATAGACCACATAATCGACTTGTGCGTCAGGATAATTTTGCTTCAAGGTGGTGCACACCGTGGTGGAGATTAACACATCGCCAATTTGGCGTAGTTGAATAACCAGAAAGCGTAAATTAGCGCTCATGATTTAACGTCCATTGTTGTTTAGCACTGATGATTAAGCTACACAATAACACAAAGAAGAAGCCGCCATTACTTAATTGAATAAATGAATCACCCGGCGAGGCAAAAATAAATACAATAAGCATGCCTTGGTATTCCAGGCCTTCTTGTTTTAAGGTGCTCGAGCTACGATATAAGGCAAGGAGCAAGGCAAAATAGACAAATAATCCCACAAGCCCTAGCTGTACCGGGATATTAACGTACGTGTTTTCAGGGTTGCCCACATCACCTTGCCACGCTTCTGGTTTATTGTAAGCCGATTTATAAACGGCGCGAAAAGCCCCGGTGCCATGGCCAAATAGGGGTTTATCTTTTAATAATTTTAGCGCGCGAACGGTATAGGCGGAGTGTATAGCGGCTGAGGTGTTCAGCTGTCGATGATGGTAATAATTGCTGAGGTTCGTGAGGCTGCGCCGAATTTGCACCCCCACCGCTCCGATTTGCCCAAAGCCTAGGCTGGCTAATAACAGCACGGTGAGCAAGACCGTTGCAATGAATTTTTTATAAGAGACTTGCCGGTAAACAATAAAAAGAATGCCCATAATCAGAGCTAACATTCCCGTGCGGCCAATGTTAATAAACAAAATAACATAGCTGAAAAAGACGAACAGCGTTAAATATAACCACCGGTATTTAGCGTGGAAGCTGCGTACTAAAAAAATAATCGCTGCAACAGCCAGCATGAATGAGCCAAAAATATGATTGTGGAAGTGCACAAAGGGGGAGCCTGAATGTAGTACCAAGCTAAAATAAGTAACGCAGAGGGCTACCAGCACACAAACCACCAAATAGGCATTGAGAATATATTGGCGCCACATTTTATTTGGCATGAGCATCACTAGAAAAGGAATATAGAGCAAGCGCAAGTTTTTATGGAACACATACCAGCGATCGGCCCAAGGCCCTGCACTGTAGAACATGCCAATAAAAAATAACCCCAGCAAGGCCATGAGCAGCCAAAAAACGGCGGAAGATTTAATGAAATTCCATTTTATAGCCCAATGACCGGTAATCATCACCATAATCACGGCTAATGGGGTGGCAATATTATAACCGACAATAGAAAAGGGTAAGAAGAAAGCTAATAACACCATACAGACTAAGCCTGTTAGACGCGTGTAATAGTAAAATGGGGTTGTGGGCATAAAAATCGACCTATTGTCTTAGTGCGAACTATTATACAATACTGCAAATGGAACACAAGCAACCCCCGCAATCCCTAGCAACCATATTGAATGAAATTTTTTTCACTTCGCATGATAATGCCCTTTTATTGGTGATATTAGAGGCGGTGGCGGTTGCCTTGCGAGCCATGCATGCTGCCGGGCAATTTATTCCAGGGTTGAATGATGACATGATAGGCGTGCATCACTTGGCGGCTCGCCAACCGGATTTGCCCCGCATTACTTTTAGTCAGGCTGTTGAACAAAGCTCTGTTTTTTTGGATGAGGCCACCTGTGCGCAGCAAATAGCGAGTGTGCGCTTGCCTGATGATTATTGGCGTATTTTTAAATATATGTATTTTTCTGGCCAAACCGTGCCGGCCAGCTTTGCCAAGCTAGCCGATGACGCGCGCGCTCAAATGCGGCGTCAACAGCTGGAACCTGTAAGCGAAGAGAAAAATATGTGGGTCTGGGATGAAAAATC
>JAWUVP010000076.1:0-12801 GCA_034112285.1 Gammaproteobacteria bacterium | reverse complement strand
GGCACCTTGCGTTTAATGTTGTTATGTGGAGTTCTCGCTGGGCGGATCTAATGAGCCGCGCAGCGAATCTAACGGTTAAATCACCTTAATCACATTCGAAATTTGTCTCGCTTTACGCACCACTGAGGCCTTGGCATTGGTTACAATCGCAGCATGGGTATCTCGCCAAATAGGATAATCCGCGCTGTGGTTGCCGACATAATCATATTTCCCCACGCCAAAACGCGCGTTTAACGCATCGCGTTTATGCACGCCTTTTAAGTGTGTGTGCGCATTACTGGCCATGCAATCGCTAAATAAGCCCACATAATCAGCAATTGGCTGTGCAAATTTTTCGTCAGAAGCGGTGGCCAAAATCAGGGTGCGGCCCAGTAATTTTTGTTCTTTGAGCCAAGTGATTAAAGGTTGATTATAAGGTAATGTTGTAACGTCCAAAACAACGTGCTTGGCAAGATACGTTTTATAAGCAGGCTTCCCTTGGGTTAACTTCAGTAACGCCACCAGCGCGCGCAATGGATGCTGGCGCAAAAGCTGAAAGAAGGCAATGGCAACAGAATCTTTCAAAATCAACGTGCCATCAAGGTCAACGGTCAAGGGAACTTTTATAAGCTCAGTCATGCAAAAATGAGATGTCGTGAATACCTTGCTTGGACAAAATTGTGCGCAAGGTGCGCAGCGTATCAAGTTGAATCTGACGAACGCGCTCACGCGTTAAGCCAATTTGCTTGCCCACACCTTCAAGGGTGTCACGGTCATGACCGCGCAAGCCAAAGCGACGACAAATCACGGCACATTGCTTTTCACTAAGCTCATCAAGCCACTTATCAACCGTTTCACGTAAACTATTTTCACTATGAATCTCTTCCGGGCTATCAACGCCTTCATCGGCAATCGTTTCTGCCAAAGATTTCGTTGTATCACTACCAAGGGGACTGTCGATAGACGCCATATGCTCGTTTAAGGCAATCATCTTTTTCACATCTTCTAAAGGCTTGTCAATGCTCCGGGCAATGTCTTCCGGGGTGACTGTTTTTTCAGATGTTTTGGCTAGCTCTTTAGCGGCACGTAAATAAACATTAAGCTCTTTTACTACATGCACAGGCAAGCGAATAGTACGAGTTTGATTCATGATGGCGCGTTCAATAGTTTGTCGAATCCACCACGTGGCATAAGTAGAAAAACGGAAACCACGCTCGGGGTCAAACTTTTCAACTGCACGCATCAGTCCAAGATTGCCCTCTTCAATCAAATCAAGAAAATCCATACCGCGATTTAAATAGCGACGCGCTATTTTGACCACTAAGCGTAAATTGCTGGAAATCATACGATGGCTAGCAGGCACGTCACCTTGGAGGGCTAAACGACCATACTTAACTTCTTCTTCGGCGGTTAAAAGCGGTGAAAAACCAATTTCACTCAGATACATAGTGGTGGGGTCGCTGTTAGCCGTTGCGCGCTTAGATACAACAGGCTCTGAAATAGATACCTCTTCAGACGAATCATCAAGCTCTTCAAGCTCAATACCCTCGTCAGCTTCGGTAATATCTAAATCTTCGTCGATAGCGTCTATCTTCTTGTTATCGTTTTGTGTCAAAACCCACTCCTACTCGCTCCCTCATGATTCTGTGACCTAGCCTGACATTATATCGCGACAAAGTTAACGCAATATTAACATTTAAAATTTCTTTTGGCGATAGCTTTGTATAGGCCAAAAAGTCATAAGCAGTTGAAATGCCAATAAAAAACCGTTCCGACGGCCTCTTAAGACAAAGTTAGAAAATTCTGCTGAAAGAATCTTAACCCCCTTAATCAGCAGCCTCGCTTCTAGGACAGAAATAGCCATGCATTTCAAAACCAATAGCTTGCTCTATGATGGGTAGCGGAGATAACGGCGTGGATTAACCGGCTTGCCTCGCTTGCGAATTTCAAAATGTAACATCACCCGGTTCGCCCCCGTGCTCCCCATGGTGGCAATTTTTTGTCCGGCGGCAACACTTTGCCCCTCTTTTACCAGTAGTTTTTTATTGTGCGCGTAGGCAGTTAAAAACATATCGTTGTGTTTAACAATCAGTAAATTACCATAACCGCGTAACCCCGCGCCGGCATAAACAACTTGACCGGCAGCGGCAGCCACAATCGGCTCCCCTGGCGTGCCGGCAATGTTAATGCCTTTATTTAGGGCCGAATACGTATTAATAACTTTACCTTTGGCAGGCATTTGCCAGCTGCGTACGCTTTTATTGATAGGCGCATAATAAGTAGCCGGTTTTACACTTATTTTAGTGTGCTTAGATTTTTGCTTACGCGTCGTCTTCGGCTGGTAATTGTAATATTGGGTTTTACCGCTTAAGTAAATCTTTTGACCGTAGTGCAGTTTATAAGGCGTGGTAAGCTTATTGATAGCCGCAAGCTCACGAAAATCTTTGCCAAACCGCCAGGCAATAAAATATAAAGTTTCACCATGCTGAACCTTATGGTAGCCCCTTGCCTCGGCTAATTGATTGCGCAGGTCGCTAACCGGCGCAGGCTTTTGGGTAAAAGAGCAGCCCGTGAGGGTTAACGCAACCAAGCAAATGAACAGTAAAAATTTATGCATGGTAAAGCACATTATTATTTGTAGCTGAAATACTCTTCACTTAAAGCCCTATTTAAACTGTAACATCTTCTAACCATTTACTAATGTCATCAAAGGCACGGTAATAGGTTAAATCAGTATCTAGCGGCGTAATGGATACGCGATTATGTTTCACAGCAAAAAAATCTGTCCCTTGAGTGGCATCATTTTCATCGCCTGCTGCCCCTATCCAATAGATATCACGACCACGTGGATCTTTTGCTTTAATGGCCGGCGCTGCGCCGTGGCGTGATCCTAGGCGAGTCACCTCAAAGCCTTCTAATTCTTCAAAGAGCACATCCGGGACATTAATATTTAACGTACCAACCGATTGAATATTATTTTTTGTTAAATGATGTACTAGCTGCCGAGTCGCAATGGCTGCTGTTTCAAAGTGTTTATGCTCTCCGGCCAGTGATACTGCAATAGAAGGTAAACCTAAAAACCGCCCCTCTAGTGCTGCGCCAACGGTGCCAGAATAAATCACGTCGTCACCCATATTGGCGCCAGCATTAATGCCAGACACGACAATATCAGGCGTATAATCAAGCAAGCCGGTTAACGCCAAATGCGTACAATCGGTTGGCGTACCTTGCACACTAATTTCATTTTTGCTATGAAACGTCACCGATAAAGGCTGACACAAGGTTAATGAATGGCTTGCACCACTGCGGTCTCTATCTGGGGCCACGACAGTTACATCGCCTATTTCGCGTAATGCATTGGCTAGAGCTTTTATTCCTGGGGCATTAATGCCATCATCGTTAGTCACTAAAATTCGCATATTTAAGAATCCTTTTGTATTAAGCACACTGCATGTACAGCAATACCTTGTTTTTTTCCTATGTAGCCCAACCCTTCAGTGGTTGTTGCTTTAAGATTGACATCATTGTCATTGGCTTGCAAAATTTTTGAAAGATTTTTTTGCATAGCCGGTAGATGGGGCTTCATTTTAGGTGCCTGAGCAATAATGGTGACATCTAAATTGCCTAAGCGGTAATTTTTTTGCTGTAAGCGCGAAAAAATTTGCGCCAAAAATTCACTGCTGGGGCGATCAGCATTTTGTGCGTCGGTATCGGGAAAAAAATGGCCGATATCACCTAAGCCTGCGGCACCTAATAAGGCGTCACAAACGGCGTGAATCACAACGTCGCCATCAGAATGCGCTTTAATAGCATAATCAGCATCAACTTTTACCCCGCCAAGCACCATGCTGTCACCAGGAATGTATTCATGCACATCGTAGCCATGACCTATACGCATTAATATTCTCCTTGGCTTTGTAATAATTTTTCGGCCCACACCATGTCGGCAGGACGCGTGACTTTAATATTGTCGCTACGACCTTCCACCATTTTTGGCTTGTAGCCTAATTGTTCAATCGCTTTAGCACTATCACTGGTGGGATTATCTGGCAACGTAGCACATAAAGCCTTATATAACAGACCATAACGAAACATTTGCGGGGTGAAGGCACGCCATAAACTACGCCGCGGCACAGATTCTTCGACTTGACTATTGTCATTAACACGTTTAATCGTTGCATGAATAGGCGCGCCCAATAGGCCACCCACATCATCAGCAGCCACTTCACTCATTAAATTATTTAAATCAATTTGGTTTAATAAAGGTCGTGCCGCATCATGCACTAATACCCAATCATCGTCATAGGCATAAGATTGCAAGGTTTCCATAGCATTAAACACCGAATGACAACGCTCATCGCCGCCCGTGGTGGTGATGATTTTTGAATGCTTTGCTATGGCTAAAGTGCGCCAATATTTGTCGTCTTTAGCCAGGGCCACTACGACTTTATGAATTTTTTCGTTGGCCAACAGCGGTGCCAGTGAATGCTCTAAAATTGTTTTACCGGCAATGGTTAAATATTGCTTAGGTTTTTTGGAGTTCATGCGTAAGCCGCGCCCTGCGGCAGGCACGATGGCCCAGTATTTTACGGTGCTGTTTTCTGCCATGATTATTTTATGCCTTGTAAATAAGCTCGAAATTGCTCGCCCATTTCTGCATGTTCAAGCGCCGTTTCTACTGTGGCTTGTAAATAGCCTAACTTGCTACCACAATCAAAACGCTTGCCTTGAATTTTGTGTGCATAAACCCCTTGCTGTTTCATCAAGCTGGCAATAGCATCGGTGAGTTGAATTTCATTACCCACACCTTGTTTGGTTTGCTCAAGCAGCGGAAAAATTTCTGGAGTAAGAATATAACGCCCCACGACACCTAAATTTGAAGGCGCATTTTCAGGTTGAGGTTTTTCAACAATACCCGTCAGCGGTTGCTGCGTATCATTGTTGGTAAGGCTCACAATGCCGTATTGATTGGTTCTGTCCGCCGGCACCTCGTCAACCGCAATCACCGATTGCTGATGTTGATTAAATGTGTCCAGCATATTGCTCAAACAGCTTTGATGTTGCATAAAATCATCGGCCAATAACACGGCAAAAGGTTCATTATTAATTAACGAGGCAGCACATAACACCGCATGCCCTAAACCCAACTGTTCAGTTTGGCGCACGTAAATGCAATTAATACCTTTGGGCAAAATGTTCTGAACCAAATCCAATAACTGCTGCTTACCCGATTCGGCCAAACGATGCTCTAATTCCCAATTGCGATCGAAATGATCTTCTATTGCCCGCTTTTCGCTGCTGGTTACAAACACCAACTCTGTAATACCGGCGGCAATAGCTTCTTCAACCGCATATTGAATTAACGGCTTGTCGACAATTGGCAACATTTCTTTAGGATTGGCTTTCGTCGCCGGTAAAAAGCGTGTGCCAAGGCCGGCAACGGGGAAAATAGCTTTGGTGATGGGCATGAGCATCCTTACAAATTGATTTGTAAGGAATTATACAGGATTTGCGCTAGGCTGGCAGCTATTTTCTAATGCGGCTCTGGAGAAGAAGCTCCCTGTAAATGCGCACGCCACCTTGTTGTCACCTCTAACGGTACAGGCTCAGGCTTCCATGCTTCGGGCTTCCAGTATTCATTTATCCAATACGCCAACTCAGCATATAATCTTGAAGAACGTTTACTTTCTGTAGTGCAGTCTTGACCAGCTTGTAAGCGAGTAATTAACAGATGAGAGTCCATTAACACTTTAGCTTGCTCGGGCTTTAGCCCTAGTTTTTCTTGTTCAAAAAACCTCTTATTAGTTCCAAAGGTATACAAAGCCAATAATAACCAACCTCTTACAGTATTCCTGTCGTTAAAAAGTATTTTTTGTAATTTATTCAAGGCAACAGCGCTCTGGTCGGCATATATTGTTGGAATACATTGCGTCAAATTATTATTTTTGTATATGTCTAAAAACATATCCCACAACCCTGAAACTCGATCACGACTCTTAGTCCAATTTATTAGTTCAATAAAATGAAATGTCGTTGTCAATTGCCTTATATGTTTAAGACTTTGTTCATAGGCCGAGAAGTTACGACCTAGCTTATAACCCGGTGTTTGTTTAACTTTCCATAAAGTTTTAACCAACAATGCAGAACATGTCTTACTATCCACCCATGTTCTGCACTCGACCGTACGCTCATGAATAGTCAGCGCATCTTCGCTACGCAAACGCAAAGAGGAAAAAATAACGTTTACCGCCGCTGCGGCAATGTTTACCCAGCGCGCACGTAAATTTTCTGGCAACAGTTGCTCACTCATATTCTGATAAATTGTGACATCAATTGTTGTTGCGCCTGCTTTTTTATAAGCAAGTAAATGACATCCCTCTCCAGGCTTATCAAAATCGCAAGCCCAGCCAGGCTGTATTGCCTTAATCGCACTATCGAATATTGTCACAATTTCAATATAAGTCTTTGAAGCAGACCATATAATAATATCAATATCTTCAGCCAATCCAGGCATAAAAACGCTTGTACCCACTTCTCGCAGCTCAATGCCATAGCCCGCCAAATGAACAGCAAGCTGATAAAGCATCAACCTTTCTGCATTCATTTCTGGTAAGTAAGGGTAGAAACCAGACAGCCAATGCGCCGCATCTTTCCATCCCTGCTTCTCAAAATAGCGCACCATCGTGAGCTGTAAGGCAAAATGTTGTTTTATTACTTGATTTAACATCTCGCGTTGTTCGTCTAACAAAAACCAATCTTTCAATAGATTTTGATTCAAGTTTGTACACACCAAAATAAACTGAAACTGTTTACTTATTTCTGCTAATTTCGTTTTACTAAGGGCTAGACCCTGTTCTGCAGATTCAAGTAATTGATAGCAAAGGTGTAGAATCATTTTTTTTGTTTCTACCCAACACTGCCAACCAGCAGATAAGCCTGCTAGGCTATCATAAATATCGACTTGTTCCAGTAGCTTGATTTTATAGGTTGCCAGTTCATTTTTTGGCGCCATTGCTTGGCTTAGAATCATTTCTTCCGCCGTTAAAATTTTGGGCCGTTCTGCCAGTTTTGGTGAGTCTGGAGGTGTGACTCGTCGTTTTTGCTCGAGTTTTTTGGCTAAGGCTTCGTCTCTAGGCTGTAGAGTTACTGTTCTTGTAAGTGTTAAGATCGGCAGCGGCTTTACAACAGCTAAATGAGGTGGACTAATAACTGGCCTTGCAACAGGCTTGGCAACTTGAGCAGATGGATTCGCAATGCCTATTTCAACAAGACGTTCTATATCTACACATTCTTGGCTGAATAAAGGACACACACTCTTCCTCTTTAACAGCTTCTTGCTATCCAAGTACTCAACGACCTTTTTCATTGTTTTAGTAGGTAAATTATAGACGGAATCTTTTCGATCACCCCCTAAGTCATTGCGCGCGTAAAATTGAATGAGGGTAAATAACGCCTCGTTGAATCTAAGATCCTTATTGCCGTAGAACTGATTAAGTTCCTCTAAATTTTTGTCGTTATTTACACCAATCAGCGAGTTCATGGCTGCTTCGATTACAAGACTGGCTCCTGCTCGAAACAGGGTTGATATTACTGTCGTGAAGCCACTACATAGGCCAGAAATCGAGCCAAAAGTGAAGTGCCCAGCCGTAGATTTTATACGGTAATTCTTGGTGAAATCATCATTGGCAGCAAGCTCGTTTATATAACTTATTTCTACCTTCAATAGCATACTGCACAAAATTAGGGTCAACTTAACGCCTAAACGTTGAGCTCTCGCATCATCACCTGTAATAATATGTTCTTTTATTTTGTCCTCTAAGCCATCCAAGACATCCCAGCCTAGTTCAGGCTCACTTTCGCCAAATAATATTTTACTCAATCCAAAATAATTGGCCGAGCATAAAGCAAGCACACCACATGCTATAGGCAGGCTTGAATCATTACCACAAAAATTGCGCAACAACATATCGCTCACGCCTTGCGCTAAAGCAGGCATAACAGATTTATTCGAACCTGCTGGATGTAAATACTTAGCACAGTAACACACCACGTTATCTAACATATTTTGTTTTATAGCTTTAACGAGAAGCTTATATTTTTCTTGGGTATCCACATCACTACGCTTAAGTCGCAGCAACAGTGCATCAAGTTGATTAAACTTGTTTATCAACTTGTTTTGTATTGGCAGTGGTAAATGATTGAGTATTTGAAGCTGTTCGGGTGTAACGAATGATTCTGAGGCATATGACATGGCTGGACTCTGTTAGATATTAAATCAACAAAATATAATTATTATATTTATAGGGGGGGAGTATAAGGTACTTAGATTAATGTAAACTTAAGGGTTAAATGCGCTATGAAATTAGCATCAGAACCTACGCGCTTCAAAAACGTGCTTTTTTTGAAGCGCGCAGATAATGAACATCATCTTACTTAACCACCTGATAAAACGTCTCGCCCTTTTTCACCATTCCCAGCTCATTCCTAGCTCGCTCTTCCACTGCTTGTCGGCCACTTTTCAAATCGCGCACTTCAGCAGCTAAGGCTTGGTTGCGTTTATCTAGGCTTTGGTTGCTGGCGCGTTGCTTATCTAGCTGAGATTGCAACAGCACCACTTTGGGAATGCTGGCGGTGCCAAACCACAGACGATATTGCAGCAGTATCAATAAAACAATTAATACTGCCAACAAGAGTTTTGTGGTGAGGCTGCCGCGCATTAGGCTAAGTGTTTAAAAGCCGCTTTGCCGGCATAGGGGGCTTTGCTGCCTAACGCTTCTTCAATACGAATCAGCTGGTTATATTTGGCCACGCGATCGGTGCGTGAGAGTGAACCGGTTTTAATTTGCCCGGCACAAGTGGCCACCGCAATATCAGCAATGGTGGTGTCTTCGGTTTCGCCTGAACGATGCGAAATAACACAGGTGTAACCGGCTTGTTTTGCCATATCTATAGCATTAAAAGTTTCCGTTAAGGTCCCGATTTGATTGACTTTTATTAAGATCGAGTTGGCTACGCCCTGCTCAATGCCTTTAGCAAAAATCTCGGTATTCGTCACAAACAAATCATCACCCACCAGCTGTACTTTATCGCCTACTTTGTCGGTTAGAATTTTCCAGCCATCCCAATCGTTTTCGTCCATGCCATCTTCAATGGAAATAATCGGATATTTTTCGACCCAGCTAGCTAACACATCGGCAAACTCTTTAGAATTGAGTGAGCGGTTTTCGGCTTTAAGCACATACTTACCGTCAACATAAAACTCTGAGCTGGCGCAATCTAGCCCCAAGAAAACCTCTTCACCTGCCTTGTAACCGGCTTGAGCAATCGCATGCATAATCAACTCTAAGGCTTCTTCATTCGAGGCTAAGTCCGGGGCAAAACCACCCTCATCACCCACGGAGGTGTTAAGGCCACGTTCGCTTAAAATGCTTTTTAGCGTGTGAAAAATTTCTGTACCAATGCGAATGGCTTCAAATTCATTGCTTGCGCCAACAGGCAAAATCATGAATTCTTGCAAATCCACGCTATTGTCAGCATGGGAGCCACCGTTAATGATGTTCATCATCGGCACCGGCATGCTGTAGTGACCATCGGTTGAAAGGTATTCATATAGAGGAATATTTTTATTGTTGGCCGCCGCACGAGCGCAGGCCATTGAAACAGCAAGAATCGCATTAGCCCCTAAATGCGCTTTATTCGGCGTGCCGTCGAGCTTAATCATCATGTCATCTAGCTTGGCTTGCTCATAAACATCTTGGCCAATCAGCGCCTTGGCAATATCTTGGTTAACGTTATTAACGGCCTTGAGCACGCCCTTGCCTTTGAAGCGAGACTTATCGCCATCACGCAATTCAATGGCTTCACGTTCGCCAGTAGAGGCGCCTGAGGGCACAGCGGCGCGGCCTAGCGTGCCGTTGCCTAGCGTGACATCTACTTCAATGGTGGGGTTGCCACGTGAATCAATAATTTCTCTAGCGTGAATCGTTTTAATTTTGTTCATAGTTAGCCTCATTGCTTTAATAGATTAGAACAGCAAGGCGTCAAAACGCCCTGCTCATTGAATTAGCCAGTGAGTGAATCTTCGATAAATCCATTCGCTTTCGCAACGCGGTCAAGCGCTTGCAAAGTCGATAACAGTTCGCGCATTCTATCGAGCGGCCAAGCATTAGGCCCATCGCTTTTCGCCACACTAGGGTCAGGATGGGTTTCCATAAACACACCGCTCACACCCGCAGCCACGGCCGCTCTGGCCAGCACCGGCACAAACTTGCGTTCGCCACCACTGGTGCTGCCTTGCCCGCCAGGCAGCTGCACCGAGTGCGTGGCGTCAAACACCACTGGGGCATTAGTCTCCCGCATAATCGCCAGTGAGCGCATATCCGACACTAAATTATTGTAGCCAAAGCTAAAGCCACGTTCGCACACCATTATTTGCTCATTGCCCACATCGCGTGCTTTGAGCACCACGTTAGCCATTTCTTCAGGTGATAAAAACTGGCCCTTTTTAATGTTGACCGGAATCCCCTGCTTAGCTACGTTTTGAATAAAATTAGTTTGCCGGCATAAGAACGCCGGCGTTTGCATCACATCTACCACCGAAGCCACTTCAGCAAACGGCGTGTCTTCATGCACGTCGGTTAAAATCGGCACGCCGACTTCTTTTTTAACCCGTTCAAGAATGCGTAAGCCTTCTTCGATACCCGGGCCACGAAAGCTGTTCTTAGAAGAACGATTGGCTTTATCAAATGATGATTTAAAAATAAACGGTATACCCAGCTCGTCGGTGATGCTTTTTAATTCATAGGCCACATCTAGGCTAAATTGCTCGCCTTCAATCACACATGGCCCAAGAATGGCAAATAACGGTTGATCGAGACCGACTTCAAAATCTACTAATTTCATACTGCTTGAACCTCATCTGGGTTTTGTTGTTTTTTAAAGTCACGAGCCGCCAGCACAAAGCTGCTAAATAACGGATGACCATCACGGGGCGTAGACGTAAATTCAGGGTGAAACTGGCAGGCAATAAACCAAGGATGGTCTTCCAGCTCAATAATTTCGACCAACTCACCATCTTCAGAGCGGCCAGCCACTTGCATGCCAGCCGCTTCTAGCTTGGGTAACAAAGTATTGTTAACTTCATAACGGTGACGATGGCGCTCAACAATAAACTCGTCACCATATAATGCGCGCACCTTAGAGCCAGCCTGCAAGTGACACTTTTGTCCACCCAAACGCATGGTGCCACCTAAATCGGTGTTTTCATCGCGGGTTTCGCGTTTACCGCTGGCGTCAAGCCATTCAGTAATTAAGCCAACAACAGGATATGGGCTGTTAACATCAAACTCGGTACTATTAGCCATCAGCATGCCCGCTTTGTGGCGCGCAAATTCAATTAAGGCCACTTGCATACCAAGACAAATGCCAAGATAAGGCACGTTGTTTTCACGGGCAAACTGTACCGCAAGAATTTTCCCCTCCACGCCACGCTCACCAAAGCCACCCGGCACAATAATGCCATCGGCTTGCTCTAAAATATCGGTGCCATCTTCTTCGAGTGATTCGGCTTCAACATAAAGAAACTTGATCTTAGTCTCCGTGTTAATACCCGCGTGCAAGGTTGACTCAATGAGGGATTTATAAGAATCCGTCAGATTCATATACTTACCCACCATAGCAATGGTGACTTGTGCCGTTGGATTACGTTCAGCCTTAACCACCACATCCCACTCACTTAAATCTGCTTCACCACATTCAATTTGCAGCTTTTCTACCACAATATCATCTAGCCCTTGGCGATGAATTTCTAATGGAATGCGATAAATAGAATCTAAATCCATCAACGACATCACAGCGCGCTCTTCAACGTTGGTGAATAAAGCAATTTTACGCTTATCAGATTCAGACAATTCACGATTGGAACGGCAAATCAGCATATCAGGCTGAATACCAATAGAGCGTAATTCTTTCACCGAGTGCTGAGTGGGTTTAGTTTTCATTTCCCCGGCCGTGGCTAAGTAAGGCAATAAGGTTAAATGTATAAAAATCGTATTCGCGCTGCCAAGCTCCATCCGCATTTGGCGAATAGCCTCAAGAAACGGCAAAGATTCAATATCACCCACCGTGCCACCAATTTCCACTAGCGCAATATCGGCATGCTCGGAGCCTTCTTTAATAAATTGCTTCATTTGGTCCGTCACGTGCGGAATCACTTGCACCGTGCCGCCCAAATAATCACCACGGCGCTCTTTACGCAACACCTCGGCATAAACTTGCCCGGTAGTGAAATTACTGGCTTTACAGGTTTTAGTGCGCACAAAACGCTCATAATGGCCTAAATCCAGGTCGGTTTCGGCACCATCATCGGTCACAAACACTTCACCGTGCTGAAAAGGGCTCATGGTGCCCGGGTCTACATTAATGTAGGGATCAAGCTTCATTAAGGTGACATTTAAACCGCGCGATTCAAGCACCGCGCCCAAAGAAGCTGAGGCAATACCTTTGCCAAGTGATGAAACTACGCCACCGGTAATGAATACATATTTGGTCATTTAAAACTCCGTCGTTGTGGGCACATGCAGTAGAAATAATTCATGTGATGACGGGAAACGATTCTAACAAAATGTAGGGGTCAGGCAAAGGACTATTTTATTTAAGTATTGCGCAGCCTAATTTGACAAATGGCAAAAGCTGACCTATATTTTGAGTGTAATGCCGCCACACTGGAGGCGGAAAGCTCTCAATTAAAAGGATTTACTATGAAGCTCAATGTTATTACTGCTTTAATTTTATCATTTTATATAGGTGGCACCGCGCTTGCTG
>JAWUVP010000075.1:0-14464 GCA_034112285.1 Gammaproteobacteria bacterium | reverse complement strand
GATAACATGCTCATTTTCTAATTTCACACGAAAGTTTGCATTACGCAATGTTTCAATAATAACGCCATCAAGTTTAAATGCTTCTTCTTTTGCCATGGGCTAAGTGTCTCTAAGTGGTTGTTCAATCGCGCATAATGCCTGATCCCCCCAACAAAATCAACTTATTTAGGGTAGGCCAGGAAATCCTTGGTGATAAAGGAACGCGCAGCGCTCCTGCAATCACACTCAAAATAAAAAATAACCGGGCACAGCCCCAACATTCAAATCCAAAATTAATAAGACAGCCGAGCGCAGCGAGCTCCTTCTCCCCCCCACCCCACAGGCTTTGCAAGGCGCGATGAAGGCTGCCTTTTCTAGACCCTCGCCGGCAGGACGCCGGCGCGGAGCCTACAGGGACGTATTCACGGCGTGTCTAGAAAAGGCAGCCTTCATTGCCCCCCTCCCAAACCAACCCCAAACCCCCTAGGCCAAGTCAAACCTGTCCAACTCCATAACTTTAACCCAAGCCGCCACAAAGTCTCCCACAAAACTTTTTGCCGCATCATCACTCGCATACACTTCAGCCAGCGCACGCAATTGTGAATTAGAACCAAAAACCAAATCAACCCGCGAGCCATGCCATGTCGTTTCACCCGTAGCGCGCGTCACGCCCACAAAGTCATCGGCCGCCTCTGAAGCAGGCTTCCATTCGCTCGCCATATCTAATAGGTTACTAAAGAAATCATTACTCAGGGTGTCCGTTTTGCTTGTAAACACACCTTTATTGCTACCCTCATAATTGGCACCCAACATACGCAAGCCACCGACCAGGACCGTCATTTCGGGTGCGGTTAACGTTAGCAGTTGCGCCTTATCGACCAACAATTTTTCGGCAGAAATAGACATTTTTGTTTTCAAGTAATTACGAAAGCCATCAGCATACGGCTCAAGCACCGCAAACGATTCCACGTCAGTTTGTGCTTGCGTGGCATCGGTGCGCCCAGCATTAAAAGGCACATTAACCTCATGCCCAGCACGCTTGGCGGCGGCTTCAATGGCCACTGAGCCACCGAGCACAATTAAATCGGCCATAGACACCGGTTTTGCAAAGCTAGTTTGAATGCTTTCAAGTTGCGCCAATACTTTTGCCAATTGTTCTGGCTGATTCACCTGCCAATCTTTTTGTGGCGCTAAACGAATGCGCGCGCCATTGGCGCCACCGCGTTTGTCTGAACCCCGAAACGTTGAAGCCGAAGCCCAAGCCGTGGTAATCAACTCAGCAATAGATAAACCCGAATTTAAAATTTGTTGCTTCAGCGCACTAATATCTTGCGCATCAATCACTTCAGCCGTCGCAGCAGGCAGTGGATCTTGCCAAATCAATTCTTCTGCAGGCACTTCTTTACCCATGTAACAAACCCGTGGGCCCATATCGCGATGGGTTAATTTAAACCAAGCCCGAGCAAATGTGTCGGCAAATAATTGTGGGTCAGCATGAAAGCGGTGAGAGATTTTTTCGTACGCCGGATCTTCACGCAAAGACAAATCCGTGGTGGCCATGATAGTCGGCACCTTTGTCGAGCCATCCACTTCAGGTGCTAAATCTTTATCTGCTACATCTTTAGCGTGCCAAATATTCGCACCAGCAGGGCTCTTTGTGAGTTCCCATTCATAATCAAACAGCATATCAAAGAAACTGTTATCCCATTTTGTTGGAGTCGGCGTCCAGGCGCCCTCTAGGCCACTACTAATAGTGTCAATGCCCTTGCCAGTTTTATAATCGTTTTTCCAGCCAAAGGCTTGTTGCTCAATCGGTGCGCCTTCAGGCTCAGGGCCTACATGCTCGTCGGACGCTGCGCCGTGGCATTTACCAAAAGTATGCCCGCCAGCAATTAACGCCACGGTTTCTTCATCATTCATGGCCATGCGCGCAAAGGTTTCACGAATATCTTTGGCCGCCAATAACGGGTCGGGGTTACCATTAGGGCCTTCTGGATTCACGTAGATTAAGCCCATTTGCACCGCCGCCAACGGCGCTTCTAAATCGCGCTCACCACTGTAACGCTTATCGCCCAGCCATTCGCTTTCGCCACCCCAATAAACATCTAATTCAGGCTCCCAAATATCAACCCGGCCGCCACTAAAACCAAAGGTTTTAAGGCCCATAGATTCCAAGGCCACATTACCGGTTAGCACCAACAAATCGGCCCAAGAAATATTTTTGCCATATTGTTGCTTAATAGGCCACAACAAACGCCGCGCCTTGTCCAAGTTAACATTGTCTGGCCAGCTATTAAGCGGGGCAAAACGCTGCGCACCAGACCCTGCGCCACCACGGCCATCACCGGTGCGGTAAGTGCCCGCGGCATGCCATGCCATGCGAATAAAAAACGGCCCATAATGGCCATAATCAGCCGGCCACCAAGGTTGAGAGTCGGTCATTAAATCGTGTAAATCTTGCTTTAAGGCATCGTAATCAAGGTCTTTAAAAGCTTGTGCATAATCAAAATCTTCACCCATTGGGTTTGAAGCCGATTGCTGCTGATGCAAGACGTTAAGCTGGAGTTGATTCGGCCACCATTGTTTATTAGAGGCGCCATCGCTGGCAACGTGGGTGGGGGCTTGGCTTGAAAAAGGACATGAACTCATGGGGAACTCCTGATGATAAATTAAGGGGTTACTATTGCATAAATTGCGGTGCCAGGCAATGGATGTTTGGGGTTGAAACACTCTAAAATCGTGACTAAATAAGGATGTTTTTACTCATAAGCCTTTAAGGCCTCGACTTTTTAACAAAACCCTACGCACAAGTTTTAATAGTGGATACAAAAGCCGGGTTAACACGCGAAACCGAAACACCAGCGCCATAGAGCGATTAAAAACACCACTGCCCGTGCTCAACAAAGCCAACAAATGTAAAGCTTGCGCACCATGGTAATAATGCTGTTGATACTCAACCACAATACCTTGGTTTAAATCAAAACCTAGCTTTTTCACCTGGCTAACTTTTGGATCATTCTCACGCGCATTGATTAAAATTAATTGGCCTACCGTTTTTTGTAAGCGCATCGCCATGGCCGTTTTCTGGCATAAGATGCAGTCGCCGTCGTAAATAAGGGTGAGTTTATTATCCATGATTAATATTTATGTTAACCCCATTGCTTCATTTTTAATTTGCCGGCAATAGCATCGGCCAAAATTTCGTGCACACTGGCTGAAGGATGAACAATATCGGCAAAAACCAAATGCTCTGAATTTGCTTCAAATTTCAAGCAGCCAATAGACTGCGCCGCAAGCTTATCAAAAGAAGCCGTGCTAATACAGGCAGGTGTTTTATAGTTAGTTAACGTGATCAGTTTATTTTTATTAAAATGTTGAGTCGAATATTCATAAACCCCTTGTTGCATAGGCCCAATTTGTTTGACCATGTCATCCAGCTGTTTATTAGGATCAAACATTTCAATCTCAATATTTTCACCGTACTCAGCACGCAACGCCAACACCTTACTACGAAGATTTTTATTAAACGAATTAGACAGCGAATTAATCACGCCTTTAAAGATTAGATTATTTAACACGGGATATTGCTGTAACAACCCCTGCACAATCGGCGTGTCAATCAATTTAGGTAATTCAATCACAAAAAAGCGCTTAGGATGATTCCCCTCAGCGCCCAGCTTATGCAATGTCGCTATCTGCGCCGTAATTACCTCAGGGCCTTTATGGCTAACACTCAATAATTCAGCGGTAAACTCACCCAAATTAATATTCGGGTTTTTTAAAAAGTTCATGAACAAGCGCAAATAATCATTTGCCCCCACCCACACAAAATAAACATTTTCATTTAAGTTCGCATCACTACCATGCTGCTTCTCAAAGCGCTCAACTTGGCGCACCAACGAAGGCGGATGATACCCCGGAAACACAATGCCCTCACCCTGCGTAACAGCACCACCGGCAGCATAATTATTACCCTGCAACTGACCTGAAACCGTCGCGCCATCATCACCAATGCCACTGTTAGCGTTATTAGCCCCATACACAGCGTCTTGCGCAAAGATCTGCGACACATAAAACGGCCACACATTGTAATCTTGGTGCGCAGGATTGGTATAAATAGGCTTGCGCGCAAAACCATGCTCCGTTTTTGGCAAGCTAGCATTTTGGTCCATAACACCCGCATCGGACAAGCTATCGCCAAAGAAATAAAATTGTCCCAATACCGGCGCACTGGCAATCAGTAAAAGGCTGCCCATGATGGCGATGAAGATTTTAGACATTGCTTAACTCTTTGTTATTATTATTGAGTAGCAGTCTAACAGACCTTAGTTAAGTGAATATTAAAGCTTTCACTATAATCATTACACTTTCAGGGCGTATAAAAAGGGGACAGGTATCGGCATAATGCCAATACCTGCCCCCTTTTCTTTGACCCATTTTTCTTGTCTTTTACAAATTATTGATGACGGTGATACACTTTTTTTGTCGCCATTTTGCAAGCGGAACTTTTTGCTTTTGACGCGTTATAAAGCATCTCGCAACTTGGGATATGGTTTTTAGTCGGTGCATGAATAAAACAGGCTTTCTCAAATGCGCCGTACGGTGTTTGTACGGTATCAATATATTCTTGGTTTAAACCTAGTGAGGCTGTAATGGCTTCAAATGGATGGCCTTGATCTTGTCGTTGTATGTTTTGCGCATTATGGTTTATTTTATTTATAGCTGTCATGTAAGAGCCACAAACTGCAAAAAATTGTTGTTTGCTAGACGATGCTTGATTACGCATGAGAAGATGTGAGCCAAAAACAAAAATAATCGAGCCCGCAAGAAAAATAAAACCAGCGATGCTCCATTTTTTTTGCACCCGTTTAAAGTGTTCGACGCTATCCCAATCACAATGACGCCATGCCCACTCACGACCTTTAATGCCTAATGCAATCACCATATAGATATTCACCAGAGGCACAAAGCACCACAAAGAACGATAAGTACGATTACCAAGCCCCCAAATCCAGGTTAATAAAAATCCACCCCATGACCATCCGGCGACACCCTCGGGCAGAGGTTCTTTCTATTGATTATCAGATTGGTTTTCTATTTTTGACATAGCTTTCTTCCATAAGTTAGTAATAATTTATAATAACGCAACAATTTAAAGTAAGCAAGGCGTTAAGAGGAAAGAGCTGCCCCTTTTGTTTTAGAACCTTATGTTTACTTATCACCACGCCTGGAATGAAATGACCGAGGGTGAAGACTTTTCGCAAACCCTAGATAAATTGAATGCGGATGCTGACTTGTTTAATTTAATGCGAAATAAACGCCAAAAGCCAGCAGAAAATATTTTTGATAGCTATTATTGTAACCACAAAAATCAATATCCGGTACAATTACGAGTAAGCCTCAATGATAAGACCCATCAACCCTGGGCACAAATGAAGCTGATCCCACATACGAACGAGCAATATTTAAAAGAAGTGAAACGCTGTATTCAAAACTGGTGCTCTGGCTTGCCTGGAGTTTTTTAACGTTATATAAAAGGTAACAGCCCACCCTAAGGAACACCGCCATGAAACCCTTGCACTTAGTCCTATTTATTTTATCTGGCATTATATTAATTACCCTCAGCTACTTCTTTGTTGACCGCCAAGTAGTGTGGTTTTTAGTGCGCCATCATTCCACCCAGTTTGGGCTGCTTAAAATATTCGCCAACGATATTGTGTTGGCATTAACCGTAGCGATATTTATATTTTATATTTACTACGCGCTTTGTTTAACCCGTAATAAAATTGGCCACGTTGATAAAAAGCTGCTGCTAGCCTGCAACGCCGTGGTGATTGGCTCATTCCTCAAAGACATTCTAAAAAATCTATTCGGCCGCTATTGGGCCAGCACTTTCACCTGCAACAACCCCTCGTTATTAAACAACCACGTTTACGGCTTCAACTGGCTAAAAAGCGGCGGCGCCTACCAATCCTTCCCCTCTGGCCACACCACTTTTATTGTGGCGTTTGCCACCAGCATGTGGTTTTTGTTTCCCAAACTGCGCTGGCTGTGGGCGCTACTGGCTTGCTTGGTGATGGTGGGGCAAATTGGCATGTATTATCATTTTGTGAGTGATGTACTTGGCGGTATAATGCTAGGAATGCCGGTTGGATTTTATAGTACGTACAAACTGAACGCTTGATTTTTCTGAAAAACAGAAATTCCATATTGTTAATATTTATAACAACAACGAGAATAAAAAATGATAACAGCACAGTCTCTGGCAGATTCTTATCCAGAGAGTAATCGTCTACTTATTGACCTTGAGGATATGGCAAGCCAAGAGTCAATTCAATTAAACATGCCACATGATATTGTTGGCCCTATTCTACTTTACGTTAATCTGGAATATGAATATCACAATAACTTCTCATTATATTTAACCATTTATAATCAGCTTAAACTCGATTTTTCTGCTGGAGAGCTTAATGAGCACACGGAAGGCGACGTGCCTATCATTAATGCTTTAATGCTCAATGCGCAGACACCTCAACAAATTGAACAGTTCTTCAATGTGTTTTTTAACCCAACAGAAAACCGATACAGGTTTCGACAATATGATATACAAAAATATTTATTTTCTAAAATAAAAAATCTATGCATTGTCTTTCAACACTCAGCAAGCATCCTCGTTAATGAGACGTTCACCTCAACGCTCTGCATCGCACTGACTAAAACAACCGCACTAGAAACATTAATTGTCATGCCAGCGGTTTGTGTTCATCACAGACACAGGCACCCCGCGGTTATTACCCTAATAAACAGACTGAAAAAACTCACTCAGTTACGCCGTGTGAACTTAGGGGAAATGCCTCAAGATGCACAACCCTCACTCTACACAAACGATATAGACAGCTTATTAGCGATAAATAAAAATCTAACACAATTAGATGGCCTTGCCAAAACCGTCCCTAAATTCATACTTCGCCACCTTAAAAAAGGCATAAACTTTCCTTCTATAAAAAAAATATTATCCGCGCTCACAGATAAAGAACACCAATATTATCTCGTAACATTAATGTCTTCTGGCCTATTACAAATCACCCAATTTGATATGATGCCTCCTCAGGCTATTGTGGCAATGTCAGCTAAGGTTAAAAATCACATCGTCGACTTTTTTATTGATATTTATAGGCGGCTTATTGTTATTTTCAAAAATGGGAGCGTTGAAATTTCCCACCTCAATAATTCAAAGCCATCCTATACGCTCAACTTTCAAAAAGAAACCATTAAAAAAGTTGTTCTTAGCCAAGACCACGGCATGCTCGCTATTGCTACAAATCAAAGAATAACCATATTTGAACTAGGGTTTGGCATGAATATTTGTGAATTAAATGAAAGCTCAGTTAGAGACATGATCTTTTGTGATAAGGATAATCACCTTATGATAGTCGGTGAAACCAATATAAAGTTTTGGAACACTCACTCAAAAGTCATCTCGCTTCTAGCACCTCATCAACAGAATGGCGCCCACCCTATCACGCTTATTACCGATAAAGATGGCTTTTATGTTGCGCTACAGCAAAGCTGTGATTCAGTAATTATATTAGATGCGATAAAGAAGAAAAAAATTCTTGATATAAACCTAGATCAAACAAAAAAAACAACCAATAGAAGCATCAAATTTACCGCTATGGCTTTTATCTCAGAAAGAACGGCCTTGATAACCTGTAGCTCCTCAAACGAAATGATATACTGGCCGCTAGATGCCTCATGTGAAACTAAGCCCACAATACCATGCCGTCACACCGCTATTATTACTAAATGGGTCAACACGGAACATTACTGTATGGCCATTACAATAGATACGGCCTGTCCCCTATTCGTTTACAATAAAAACTTTACGCAAAAAATTGAAATACAAAACCCCGGTGACCACCTATTTATCGATGCCACATCCACCCCCGATGGAAAATATATCATTGCCATAGAGAAAGATACTGGTATAGTTTTTATTTGGCAGCGTGCCACCTCACGCTGGTAACAGCACTCACCCCTTAAGGACAAGCCGTGCAACAAACTGACATTAAAGACCTACTCGTCATTGGCGGCGGCATTAACGGCTGTGGCATTGCGGCCGATGCGGCCGGGCGTGGCTTAAGCGTGACCTTATGCGAGCAGTTTGATTTGGCCAATGAAACCTCTTCGCGCTCCAGCAAAATGATCCATGGCGGCTTGCGTTATTTAGAATATTATCAATTTCGTTTGGTACGAGAAGCCTTGGCCGAACGTGATGTGTTATTAAATATTGCGCCGCATATTGTGCAGCCCCTGCAATTAATTATTCCACACAACAGCTTGCAACGTCCGGCATGGATGGTGCGTTTAGGCTTGTTTTTGTATGACACGCTGGGCAAGCGGTGGGGCAAAAAATCTAAAATCCCTCGCTCATTCAGCGTGAAGCTTCAAAGCAACAACGCTTATGCTAAACCCCTCAAGCCAGAGCTACACCAAGGATTTTGCTATTACGACTGCAAAGTCGATGACGCACGCTTAGTCGTACTCAACGCCATGGCCGCGCATGAGCGTGGCGCCACCATTTTACCGCGTACGACATTTTTAAGTGCCAAAAAACAAGCCGGCTTATGGGTCAGTACCTTGCAAGATTCACGTACCCAACAAACCTGGCAGGTAAAAAGCCGCGCGTTAGTGAATGCCGCAGGGCCTTGGGTGAGTCAAATTGTGAACCATGACTTAGATATTAACACCCAGCACCAAATTGAGCTGGTTAAAGGCAGCCATATTGTGGTGCCAAAACTATACTCGGGTGAGCATGCGTACCTGCTGCAAAACACCGATAAGCGCGTAATATTTGTGATTCCTTATCATGACAATTTTAGCTTAATAGGCACCACCGACATTGCCTATAAAGGCGACCCCGCAACCGTGGAAATTGACCCCGCCGAGCGTGAATATTTGTGCGCAGTGGTCAATCGCTATTTTCAGCAAACCATTAGCCCAAGTGATATCGTTAACGAATGGTCCGGCGTACGCGCTTTAAAAGCCGATGATGCCAGCAACCCTTCGGCCGTGACGCGCGATTACAGCTTAGAAGTGGAAGATAATAATGGCCAAACGCCGGTACTATCGGTTTTTGGCGGCAAACTCACCACTTACCGCAAGCTGGCCGAGCAAGCCATGACGCAATTAAAACCTTATTTCCCCAACATGGGCCCAGCCTGGACGGCCAACACCCCATTACCCGGCGGCGACATTGGCTCACCAACGGATTATGCCGAGCAACTTAGCGCGCAATATCCTAAACTATCGCCCAGCCTGTTACAACGCTATGCCCACAGTTATGGCAGCCGCAGCCCTCTTATATTAAAAGACGCACAATCGACCACCGAGCTTGGCAAATATTACGGCAGCGACCTCTATCATTGCGAAGTTGCCTACCTACGTGAGCACGAATGGGCGCAAACAATGGAAGATATTTTATGGCGCCGCAGCAAATTGGGGCTGTTAATCTCATAAAACATCACATTAATTGCTCTATAGGCCCCGCACCGGTTGCACTCCCTTAAAATTCCCAGTACAATCACGCCTCTCATTGGTCTTACCCCCAGTGAAGACTAAATAAAGGTAGGTGAAAAAGTATATGCCAGCTGTAAAATTAAAAAATAACGAATCTTTCGATATGGCTCTACGCCGTTTTAAACGCGCGTGTGAAAAAGCCGGAATTCTTTCTGAAGTACGTCGTCGTGAATTTTATGAAAAACCCACTTGGGTTCGTAAGCGTAAAGCTGCTGCCGCAGTTAAACGCACACAAAAGCAAATTTCACGTGAAGCACCGCAACCGCGCGATCCGCGCATGCGTAATAGAGGCAAATAATGGCCGATAGTGCGTTAAAGCAACGTCTCACAGAAGATATGAAAAATGCAATGCGCGCCAAGGCAAAAGAACGTCTTGGCGTCATTCGCTTGATTATTGCAGACATCAAACGCAAAGAAATCGACGAGCGCATCGAACTCGATGACGCAGCCGTTCTGATCATTTTAGACAAAATGGTCAAACAACGTCGTGATTCAATCCAACAATTTGAAGCTGCCGGCCGTGATGAACTCGCCGCGCAAGAAAAGTTTGAAATTGGCATCATTCAAGAATATCTGCCCGCCCAACTAAGCGAAGCAGAAATTACCGATTTAGTCACTGCCGCCGTGAAAGAAACTGGCGCACAAACCATGAAAGACATGGGCAAACTAATGGTAATATTAAAACCCCAACTTCAAGGCCGCGCCGACATGGGCGTCGTCAGCAAACAAATCAAAGCCCTATTAGGCTAAGCCACAATCAGCTCGACGCCAGTGTGGCAAAGGAATTTTGAGCTCTACACAATGTAGTAAAGATCATAAAGCCGCCCTTAGGCTTAGCCCACAAATATAGAGTATCATGGCCAAAATCCCGCAAACATTTATTGATGATCTACTCACCCGCATTAACATCGTCGACGTGGTGGACAAAGCCGTCCCCTTAAAAAAAACCGGCGCCAACCACAGTGCTCGTTGCCCCTTTCATAATGAAAAATCCCCCTCCTTCACCGTGAGCCAAAGCAAACAGTTTTATTACTGCTTTGGTTGCGGCGCCAGTGGCAACGCCATTGGCTTTTTAATGCAACACGATCACATGGGCTTTGTTGACGCCATACGCCACCTGGCCGGTCAAGTCGGCATGCAAGTGCCACTAGAAGACAACCCCGACGACAGCCAAGGCCGACGTCAGCTTTACACCGTGATGGTGCAGGCCAGCGAATATTATCAAGCCCAGTTGCGCACCCACACGCCCGCCATAGACTATTTAAAGGCGCGCGGCCTAGATGGCAAAATTGCCAAAAAGTTTCAGCTAGGCTACTCGCCCGAAGGCTGGGACACCCTGCGCTCAAACTTAACTGATATTGATAACGACAAACTCCTGGCCTGTGGCCTAGAAGTCAAAAACGACAAAGGCCGCATTTACGATCGCTTTCGTGACCGCATAATGTTTCCCATACGCGACAGACAAGGCCGCACCATCGGCTTTGGTGGCCGCGTGCTAAGCGACGAAAAACCCAAATATTTAAACTCCCCCGAAACAGACATCTTCCACAAAGGCAGCGAGCTCTACGGCTTGTATGAGGCGCAACAAGCCAACCGACAACTCACCCAGCTGATTGTGGTAGAAGGCTATATGGATGTGATTGCCCTGGCGCAATTTGGCATTGATAATGTTGTGGCCACCTTAGGCACCGCCACCACCAAACAAAATGCCGAACGTTTATTTCGCTATTGCAGCAACATTGTGTTTTGTTTCGATGGCGACAAAGCCGGACGCGCAGCCGCTTGGCGCGCACTAGAAAATATATTACCCCTACTCGACGATGGCCTAAACGTGCGCTTCATGTTTTTGGCCGATGGCGACGACCCCGACAACTTAGTGCGTAACGAAGGCGTGACCGCTTTTCAACAAGCTGTAGAGCATGCCACCCCCTTCAGCCAATTCATACTCACACGATTAGGCCAAGACGCCGACTTAGCCACCGTGGAAGGCCGCTCACGCTTAACCAAACTGGCCGAGCCCATGATCAAACAGATTCCCGGCAAAGTACTGCAACAATTGCTGCTAGACGAGCTCGCCAAACGCGCCCAAATGGACGCCGCCGGGCTGCGAGATATTTATGGCATGAAGCCATTACGAATCAGCAAACCCAATATACGCCAACCCATTCAGAGCAGTGGCGTGGCCACGACACCAATGCAACAAGCCATGGCTTTACTGGTACAACACCCCAATTTAGCCAAAACTGTAGAAAATCCGCACAAATATGCACAATTAAGCCTCGCAGGTACAGATTTATTGGTCGAGGTCCTTGAAAAATTAACCGACGCCCCCAACTTAACGACTGGCGCCTTTTTAGAGCGCTGGGAGAATGGCAACACACGCGATTTACTGGCAAAATTAGCCACCCGGGAGATACTACTCCCGACCGAAAATTTAGCGACTGAGTTATTAGCCCTCTTAAAGAAACTGCTTACCCTAGACGCAGAAGCAAAACTTTCGGTCTGGCAGCAGAAAATGGCATCTGGCGAATTATCCGCCGATGAAAAACGTGCTTATCAAGCATTATTGTTAGGTAAATCTTCATAAAAGAGGATACAACAAAACATAAGGTTGGTATAATTATGCGCTATTTTTCATCTCGGACAGAGCAAAATGTCAAATTTAAACTATAGTTTGAGAGAGCACCAAGGAGCAACATGAGCGAAACAGCCATCCTACCGCAGCAGCAGCAAAATCAGCGCTCGCTGTTAAAAGCATTAATTGCCAAAGGTAAAGAGCAAGGTTTTTTAACCTACACTGAAGTGAACGATCACTTGCCTGCCGATATTGTCGATCCTGAACAAGTCGAAGGCATTATTAGCATGATCAACGACATGGGCATTCAAGTTTTTGAAAGCGCGCCTGATGCTGACACCTTATTACTCGCCGACAACGACACCGCCACCCCCGACGAAGAAGCCGCTGAAGAAGCCGCTGCCGTACTTGTTAGCGTGGACGCCGAATTTGGCCGCACAACCGACCCCGTGCGCATGTACATGCGAGAAATGGGCTGTGTAGAGCTACTCACCCGCGAAGGTGAAATTGTTATTGCCAAACGTATTGAAGAAGGCAAATTTCAAGTTTTACAACGCCTAGCAAAATATCCCGGTACCATTGCCGCCCTACTAGCACGCTACGATAAAGTCGCCCTAGAAGAAGCGCGCCTAAACGACATTATTACTGGCTTTCGCTCCGACGCAGCAGAAGCCGAACTCGCCGCCGCAGCAGCAGCCGAGGCCGCCGCAAATGCAACCGAGGCCGAAAAAGCTGAAGCCGAGGAAGAAGCGGAAGAAGAAGTTGACACCGGCCCTTGCCCAGAACAAGCCGCTGATCGCTTTGGCGCATTACACAAAGCCTACGACAAATATGTGAAAACCGCCGAAAAACATGGCCGCGAAAGCAAAAATTCCGAAAAAGCACTGGCCAAAGCCACAGAAATTTTCATGGAATTCACCTTAGCCACTCGCCAGTTAGATCTTCTAACCGCCAACGTGCGCAACATGCTGAACACCGTGCGTAGCCAAGAACGCTTAATCATTCGCTTATGTGTGCAAAAATCAAAAATGCCACGTAAAGAATTTATTAAATCGTTCCCCAAACACGAAACTGACTTAACCTGGTTAGATGGCGTGTTAGCCAGCAATAAACCCTATTGCGAAAAACTAACCCGCTATGCCAACGAAATCCGCCGCGCACAACGCAAAATTGCCAGCGAAGAAGTTGAGAAACAATTAAGCTTAGTACAAATTAAAGAGCTAAACCGAAACGTTTCAATCGGCGAAGCCAAAGCACGCCGTGCGAAAAGAGAAATGGTCGAAGCCAACTTACGTTTAGTTATTTCCATCGCCAAAAAGTACACCAACCGTGGCTTACAATTCTTAGATTTAATTCAAGAAGGCAACATTGGCTAAATGAAAGCCGTTGATAAATTTGAATACCAACGTGGTTACAAATTTTCAACCTACGCCACCTGGTGGATTCGCCAAGCCATCACCCGCTCAATCGCCGACCAAGCACGCACCATTCGTATACCGGTGCATATGATTGAGACCATCAATAAAATGAACCGCATCTCGCGCCAAATTTTACAAGAAAGCGGCAACGAACCCAGCCCAGAAGAGCTGGCCATTAGAATGGAAATGCCCGAAGATAAAATTCGCAAAGTCTTAAAAATCGCAAAAGAGCCCATCTCAATGGAAACCCCCATCGGCGACGACGAAGACTCACATTTAGGTGACTTTATTGAAGACACCAAAGGCGAAGCCCCCACCGAGTCTGCCATTACAAACGGCTTAAGCGAAGCCACAGACGAAGTGCTGGAAGGCCTAACCGAGCGCGAATCAAAAGTCCTACGCATGCGCTTCGGCATCGGCATGAACACCGACCACACCTTAGAAGAAGTCGGCAAACAATTCGACGTAACCCGAGAACGTATTCGTCAAATTGAAGCCAAAGCCTTACGTAAACTGCGCCATCCTTCAAGATCAGAGAAGTTACGCAGTTATTTAGACCTAGATTAAAATTTAAAAGGGATGCTGCCCGTCAGTGTCCCGAAACTACCCGTGTTACGGGCCCATAGCTCAGTTGGGTGAGACGGAAAAAGAAAATGCACCGCATTTTCCCGACGAACGCCTAAGGCAGGAGCCGAAAGCCGGCTTCAAGTGAAGCTGGAAGCGTAACGCAGAAAGAAGCAGCCCGCGAATGCGGCGTTGCTCTAACCAACGAGAATTACGTTGGAAACCAATAGCAAGGCGCAAAGCCTGAAGATTTTTACACACCGCGTTGCGGGCCCATAGCTCAGTTGGTTAGAGCAGAAGACTCATAATCTTTTGGTCCAAGGTTCGAGTCCTTGTGGGCCCATTAATT
>JAWUVP010000074.1:0-39905 GCA_034112285.1 Gammaproteobacteria bacterium | reverse complement strand
GTGAAAAGTACGCAAAAGATAAGGCAGAGTAAAATAATTTTAATTTTTGACATGGAGCCTGGAACCTTGTTGGTTATGAATAGTGGGATTATACCTTTTTGCAATTGTTAATGCGAGTGGTGGGTCGGCTTTGGTGGGGGCTTGAAAAGGTAGCATTCATCACGCTTTGCAAAGCCTGTGTGGGGGGGAGTGAGAAGGAGCTCGCTGCGCTCGACCATTTTCATTTTATTGTTGCTGTGTTAACCGATAAAATTTATCCATTGATTTGAGCTTGCTTGGTCCCTTCTAGTGACTAGCTGAGAGGGAGGGGTGCGGCAAAATGGTTGTGGCGTAATGCGATTGGTGGGTTGGCTTTGGTGGGGGCGTGATGAACGCCACCTTTTCAAGCCACGCCATGAATACATCCCTGTAGGCTCCGCGCCGGCGGCCTGCCGGCGAGGGGCTTGAATAGGTAGCATTCATCACGCCTCGCAAAGCCTGTGGGGTGGAGGAGAGAAGGAGCTCGCTGCGCTAGACCATTTTCATTTTATTGTTGTTGTGTTAACCGATGAGATTTATTCATTGGTTTGAGCTTACTCGGTCCCTTCCAATGACGAGCTGACGGGGGCGATTGTGGCAAAACGGTTGTCGCCTAATGCGAGTTAATTTAGGCTAAGCATGGTTTGATTTTTTCTCGAGCATAGCGACTCATTTGTTACTGTTGTTACGTTAATCAATTAAATTTATTTATAAATTGGGGCCTTGAGCCCCCTCCACTTTTTCAAGGAGCACCGCGACAAAGAAAAAATCAAAAACCTCCGAGCGCAGCGAGCTCCTTCTCCTACCAGCCCTAAGAGGCTTTGCAAGCGCGATGAATGCTACCTATTCAAGACCCTCGCCGGCAGGACGCCGGCGCGGAGCCTACAGGGACGTATTCACGGCGTGTCTTGAATAGGTGGCGTTCATCGCGCCCCCCGCAAAGCCAAACAAACGGGCTATTGCTATATGTGTCCATTATTGCGATGATACCCCCAATATAAAAGGAACCCAAATGTCAAAAAAGAACCCCCCCAACAAAGACCCTCACGCAAAACGCGAGGCGCAAAACTACAAAAGCCCTATCCCTAGCCGGGAATTCATCATGGAGCTACTGAGTGAGCGGGGCAAACCCATGAACTACGAAAAGCTCGCCGCTGCGTTAGAGCTCACTTCCGACGATGATCTAGAAGGCCTACGCCGGCGCTTAATCGCCATGGTGCGTGATGGTCAATTAATGAAAAATCGTCGTTATGCCTATGCTTTAGTGGATAAAATGGACTTAGTAGCCGGGGTTGTTCAAGCCCATAAAGATGGCTTTGGATTTTTAATTCCAGACGAAGACGGCGATGATTTATTCTTAAGTGCACGTCAAATGCGCTTAGTACTCAATGCTGACCGTGTTTTGGCACGTGTGTCCGGCGTAGACAACCGAGGCCGTAAAGAAGGCACGATTGTTGAAGTGGTGGAACGTAACACCCATGAAACGGTTGGACGACTCTGCAAGGAAAATGGCGTGTTTTTCGTTATTCCCAGCAGCCGTAACATGCAAACCGATATTATTATCCCCCATGATAAATGCCATGATGCCAAAGAAGGCCAAATGGTGGCGATTAAATTAATTGCGCAGCCTAGCCATCGCCATAGTGCAATGGGTGAAGTGGTTGAAGTCTTGGGTGAGCACATGGCGCCTGGCATGGAAATTGATGTGGCAATGTTAGCCTATAATTTGCCTCATAAATGGCCGAAAGACGTTGTGCAGCAAGCTGCAAAAATTGCTCCTGAAGTTAGCGCCGCTGAATGCGAAGGGCGCAAAGATTTACGTGATTTACCGCTGATTACCATCGACGGTGCTGATGCCAAAGATTTTGATGACGCCGTTTACTGCGAACCCGGCAAAAAAGGTACATGGCGTTTGGTTGTAGCCATTGCCGATGTGAGCCACTACGTGCAAAAGGGCAGTGCCTTAGACCTAGAAGCTGAAGCCCGCGGCAACTCGGTTTATTTCCCAGGCCGTGTTATTCCCATGCTACCCGAAGCGTTATCAAATGGCTTATGTTCATTAAACCCCCATGTCGATCGTTTATGCATGGTTTGCGACATGACTATTGATGATAAAGGCCATATCATAGGTTACCGTTTTTATGATGCGGTGATGCATTCCAAAGCGCGAATGACCTATACTAAAGTGCAAAATATTCTTGAGGGCGATAAAGACCTGCGCGGTGAATATGAGCATGTGGTCTCGCATATCGAAAATTTACATAGCCTGTATCAAATTTTGCGTGAACAGCGTGAAGTGCGTGGCGCGTTAGATTTTAATACCACTGAAACCCAAATCGTTTTTGGTGAAGATATGAAAATTGAAAAAATTGTGCCGGTAGTGCGTAATAAAGCGCATATGCTGATTGAAGAGTGTATGTTGTGCGCCAACGTGTGTGCAGCTCGTTTCTTAAAAGCACAAAAATTGCCGGGTTTATTTCGGGTTCATGAATCGCCTAAAGAAGATAAGCTGCAAGATTTGCGTCAATCGCTGGCCTTACATGGCATGAACTTAGGCGGTGGCGATAAGCCTTCACCTAAAGATTACCTCAATATTTTGCAACAAATTGTCGACCACGAGCATGGTGAAGCGTTGCAAACCATGATTTTACGCTCATTAAACCAAGCGGTGTACAGCCCAGACAATCAAGGTCACTTTGGTTTAGCCTACGAAGAATACGGTCACTTTACTTCACCGATTCGTCGTTACCCTGATTTATTATTACACCGCGCCCTTCGTCATTCGCTTGGCGGAGGCGATGCCAGTAAATTTGCCTATGATCAAAACGCCATGCACAAAATGGGCGAACATTGCTCCATGACAGAGCGGCGCGCTGACGATGCCACGCGCGATGTAACCAACTGGTTAAAATGTGAGTTTATGTCACATCATGTAGGTGAAGAATTTTCTGGTCGGGTCACCGGTGTAACTGCATTTGGTATTTTTGTGATATTAGATGAAGTTTATGTCGAAGGTTTAGTGCATGTCACCTTGTTAAAAGATGATTATTATCATTTTGATAATGTAAAGCATATGCTCATTGGTGAGCGCGCGGGTACCAAATACTTTTTGGGCCAACCCTTAAACATTAGAGTCATTCGTGTTGATATGGAACAACGCAAAATTGACTTTGATCTGTGTGAATAATTTAGAGAGATAAGCCATGACAAAGCCGCAAACTTACGGCATACATGCCGTTACCACCTTGCTAGAAAAAGCGCCCGAAAAAGTTAAACAACTTTGGCTAAAATCAGGCCGGGAAGATCGTAAATTACAAGGTATTCTTCAGCTAGCAGAGGAGCATGGCATTCACCCTCAGCGTGTGCCACTCAAAACGCTAGATAAATTGGCGAACGGACGACACCAAGGTGTTGTTGCCGAATTATCGCAGTTAAAGAAACTGGAACGATATACCGAAAATGATTTGGAAGATTTAATTGCCCAAGCCGAGAAACCTCTAATACTTATTTTAGACGGCCTAGAAGATCCACACAATTTAGGCGCCTGCTTGCGCACAGCCGATGCCGCCGGCGTTACCGCCGTTATTGCTCCAAAAGATAAAGCAGTAGGCATGACACCAACCGTAAGCAAAGTGGCCTGTGGCGCGGCTGAAACCGTGCCGTTTATTCAAGTGACTAATCTCGCTCGCACGATGGAATGGATCAAGCAACAAGGCATTTGGATCTACGGTGCTGCCGGTGAAGCAGAAGAAACACTTTACGGACAAGATTTTCAAGGCAATATTGCTATTGCCATGGGCTCAGAAGGCAGTGGCTTGCGCCGCTTAACCCGCGAAAATTGCGACTTTTTGATTAAGATTCCAATGTTAGGCCTTATGGAAAGCTTAAATGTTTCTGTGGCCACCGGCGTCTGTTTGTTTGAAGTGTTGCGTCAACGCTCAAACTAGAGACAAATACCTTACTCTGTATTTCTAGGGCTGGATTGTCCGAGATTTACCTTAAAGCTTGCATTTAGGGGAATCTTTGCTTAGAATGGCGCTCCTTTTATCATTAGATACAAGGAAAATCAATGAGTTACATCCTTGCTCCACTGCGAAAATGGTTCGTCAGGGGGCGTAACCCTTAAGGAGAGTGCATGCGTCACTACGAAATTATGTTTTTGGTCCATCCTGATCAAAGCGAACAAGTACCCGGAATGATTGAGCGTTACAGCAAAATGGTTACCGATAAAGAAGGCACTATACATCGCGCCGAAGATACCGGCCGTCGCCAACTCGCTTATCCAATTAACAAAATTCATAAAGCCCACTACGTGTTGTTCAATATTGAATGCAATCAAGAAACGCGTTTAGAGTTGGAAAACAGCTTCCGTTTTAATGATGCCATTATCCGTCACATGGTTGAGCGCACTAAAACGGCTGAAACAGGCGATTCTGCTTTGTTGAAAGCGAAAGAATTTAAAGATTCTCGTTCTGATTCACGTTCTGATTCGCGTTCTTCTTCGCGTTCTGACACGCGTTCTGCACCAGCATCAGCAGGCTAATTACTAGGAGTTTAATATGGTTAAGTTTTCTCGCGGTCGTAAAAAATGCCGCTTTACATCACAAGATGTTGACATCGATTATAAAGATCTCGCATTATTAAAAGATTATATAACTGAAACGGGCAAAATTATCCCTAGCCGCATTACCGGCACACGTGGATTTTTTCAACGTAAGTTACAGCGCGAAATTAAAAAAGCGCGTTTCATGGCGTTGTTGCCGTACTGCGACCAACACCACAAATAAGTTATGATGCCCTTTGGCCAATTCATAATGCGCAGCCGGCGAAATGCCGGCTTGCTGGCTTTACTGTTTGCAGTATTGCCTTTGTTAAATTGGGTTGCCTTGGTGATTATGGCGTTAGTTACTTTACGTCGTGGGCCAAAAGAGGGTGCATATATTTTAGGTATTGTGTTGTTGCCAGGCGTTGTCTGGGTAATGAGCACGAATAACCAAACCATACTATTAGATATGGTGGCTGGTGCCATAATTGTTTGGTTGCTGGCGGCAGTGTTACATCGCACTCATAATTGGAGCGTGGTGTTATTAACCGGTGCCATTATAGGCATGCTGGTTATTATTGGTTTGCACGCATACATCGTTGACATTAATGCCTGGTGGCAGGCAAAAATGTTGGGGTTAATGCAAGCTGCCAGCACTGAAATGAATCTTGATATGGCATTGCAAAAAGCCAATATTGAGCGCATTGCCAATATTGCTACTGGCTTACAAGCTGCAGCAATATTTATGGGTGATTTGTTATGGTTAGCCATTGCACGTCATTGGCAGTCCGTATTGTATAATCCTGGCAAATTACAGCTGGAGTTACACAATATTCGCATGCCAAAATGGGCGTCAGTGTTGTTAGTGGTGTTGTTATTGTTAGCTTGGTTGACCAATGAACCTTCGCTAATTGATGGCATACCCATACTAATGGTGGCGTTTGCTTTAGCCGGGCTTAGCTTACTGCATTTTGTAGTCAAGGCACGCAAGTTACCGTGGATTTGGTTAGTCGTTTTATATTTGGCTGTCGCGCTTTCTCTACCATATATGGTGGTGATATTAAGTGTGATTGCTTTGGTTGATAGTTTTTTAAATTTGCGCGGGCGTTACGTCAGCCAATAAGTTTTAAGTGAGGATAAAAACATGCAAGTTATTTTATTAGAAAAAATTCGTAACCTAGGAAACCTAGGTGACAAAGTTCAAGTGAAGCCAGGTTACGCACGTAACTTTTTAGTACCTTATGATAAGGCGGTTTTTGCCACGAGAGCAAACATTGCTGAATTTGAAGTGCGTAAAGCAGAGCTTGAAAAAGCCGCTGCCGAAGTGTTGGCTGCCGCCGAAAAGCGCGCCACTGGCATAAACGCCTTAGCTGCTTTAGCCTTAACAGTGCAAGCTAGCGAAGAGGGTAAATTATTTGGCTCAATTGGCCTACGAGAAATTAGCGACGCGGTTATTGCTGCGGGTATTGAAGTCAACAAAAATGAAATCAGCATGCCAGAAGGCCCAATTCATGAAGTGGGTGAGTACGAAGTTGATGTGTTATTACACACCGACGTTGTGGCTAAAGTCCAAGTGGTTGTTACTGCTGAAGACTAATGGCTTAATGATTAAGTACATTCAAAAAAGCGCGTTTTAAACGCGCTTTTTTTGTTTTTGGTCTATACTATAGTTATCTATTAATAATAAATATAATCTAGGTTGATGTGTGTTGTAACACTAGTTAAAAGAGGTTATTAAGTTCGTGGCTGTAATATTCGAAAATTTTTGCAAAGTAGCATTGTGCATTCTTGAGCAAGTACCAGACAGGCGCGAGGGTGATTCCACTTGTATTTTAATTTGGAAAAAACACGCTGTAGACATCATTAAGCATGCTCAACATCAATATGCTATATCATGTGGTTCTACAAGCCAGGCCACTTGGATCTTGCTTGATAAGTTGGAAAAAGTTTATACCACTGTGGAGACACCAACTCTTTTTTCTGGACCGAGACAACAGTGCTGGCAGCGCACACTTGATTGGCTAGAAACAGACCTTTCAATTACACCTGAAAAAAATCCCGAATCTACGCCGCCGGCAGAGGCCATGCAAAGCGCGGTGTTGCAACTGGCTGAACTTAAAGCACGTAGGCAGAAGGCATCGTTTCTCTTGCGTAGTGACCCCTTTAATCTGGGTGAATTTGACGGCGTTGTTTTCCCTAGTGAGTTTGTCTGCATGCAAGAGCGAGGCAAAGGCAATCCCAATAATCATTGGATTATGAAAAATCGTTTTTCGTTTTCCTCTAGTGGGTTTCCATGGCATGGCTTTACAGACTATTCTTTAGCGCATTACTGTTGCTCTAATAAGATAGCGTTATTCAAACATGAGAGACGCGTGGCGACTCAAGACGTTACTTTTGATTTTGTACCTGGGTTGGTGACAGGCTTTATCAAAACAACGTATGAAGAAATCAAAAGTCTGGTTGCACAGCAAGAAACCAGGCTCTCACCCGAACAAGTTCTTCAATACAGCGGTAAAATATTCGCCATTCTTTTAGAATATGATAAAAATCCTTGTCTGCGGGCTGCTCAGCTTATTTTAGATGCATTACAGCAATGCAATCTTTCTGTTTTGAAAATACGAGACGTTAAAGATGGCGAAGGTATTTTTTCTATTAGGCTAATTCACGCAAAAGGAGCAAAATCGTTTTTACTACAAATTCTTTATCAGGTTGATTTTATGTGTATGCAGCTTCCAAACCCTGCCAGGGTGGAGCTTATAGGTGTCGAAAAAGGAAGTGATAAAGTGGCGACTTGTTACTCTTCTTGTCGTATTGATTTAAATACTATGGCGATAACGCAACCAACTTGCTATATAAAGACGGATAATAAAAAACTTTTTGATGCTTTAAAGGTGAGTCAACCTTTATTCGCGATAGATATTCCTTTACGGAAAGCCGCACTTGATAAACTGACGGCCAGTCATAAAACCGCTGACTTTATGACTCAACCTTCTTTTAAGGTAAGAGTGGGCGATGAGCTTTGCTGGAGAGCTGAAGATGTTCATATTGCTCCAAAACAAATACTAACGTTTAACGGACAAAAACCTAGCAGTGAATCACTCAGTGCAGATTATGCCATATGCCTTAGTGTAGGTGGTGAGAGTAGACCCCAATGCTTAATTGGCGGTGCAATATATCCGGCGATCAAACAAAAATATCCCGAATGGATGCCTTGGCATCAAGCCTGCTTGAAATCATTCGTTGCAAAAGATAGCTTGAATTCAATTACAAATTTATGGGCTCGTATTTCGACATTATTTATAGATATGCATAAATTAGTGTTGGTGATCAAAGCGCCTGAAGAGGCTCTTTATAAGCTAACCTTTTGCGAAGGCTACTTTCTGCTTAGTGGGAGCCATGAGATTACTAGCCTGCATGATAAGAGCAAACTGTTTTCGCAACCTGAAAAATCTTGTGCACGTGATGCTAGAATGCTAACGTTTGAGGTTATCATTCGCTTGCCTTGCCAGCAATTATCGCCTGTAATTTATGATAATCCCACGCTTACCCTTCACCCTGGGTGCTCCAAGTTTCAGGCGCGAATTCTTCGCGTGCTTTCAGAACCATTAAAATTGAACTCAGCTGTTTTAGCCAATGTTAGTGATAGGCTACATAAGCTGAAAGCCTTCCAAGCTTGAAGATACTAAATTGAAAGAAGGGGGGGGGCAATAAACTTGCTCAGGCAAGCATTAAAAAATCGCGCTGATAACGTGCTTTTTTTTGTTTTTGGTCTATGCTTTATAGATATATGGGTCGTTAAATGAAGTGTTGAAGTGTTGAAGTGTTGATGTGTAATGCTGGCTATAGGGAGCTATTATAAGGTGAGGGTAGGATTTAAAGATTTTTGTGTTGTGGCTTTAGCGGGTCTTGAGGAAGAGGATGATTTCGTTTGTGTTTCCTCGGAGGAGTGGCCTGATGAGGTTGTAAAGATTGTTGCTGATGCAAAGCAGAGCTATGAAAAATCAGCCAGTTCTGATCATGGCGCCATTCAACAATTGTTTACAAAGCTATTTGAATCACTTAAGAATGGGCCAGGAGCTCAACATCTTTTATCAATTCTTGAATGGCTAGAAAGCGAGTTTTCAATTGTGGTTGATAAAAAACCGCCTTCAGCGGAAAATCTTATTTCACGTAGAGACAAAGTGAAAGCCATTTTGAACGGTGAGCGGTTAGATATGGCCTTGTTTAAAAGCGTTGCTTTCCCCAGGCACTTTGTATCGATGCTAAACCCTGAAGCTGCTGGCATCTTAGATGAATCTTTAATAGAAGTTTGTCTAAAACAAAAGGTATCTTTATTCACGGTTGAAGGAGAAAGATTATCTGTGCAAGCTGCTGCGAATACTGAACAAGAATATTTAAAAAGGGCGCGTGAAAGAGTCCTCCGTTTTGTTAACCAAAAGACAACATCACTTTCTTTAGACAAGGTTGCTATCTATACAGAGGCAATATTGCGTATTCTCATGGTATACGAAAAAAATCCTTGTTTACATGCTTTTCAACTTGTTTTAGCTGCGCTGAAACGATGCAATGTTTCTGTTCTTAAAATACGTGACCTTAAAGAGGGAGAAGGCCTTTTTTCGATTAATGTATGGCATAACATAGAAATTAATAAAGTTTATTTGGATGTTCGCCACGAAATTGGTTTACTTGAAGTGCTGACTTTAAAGCATGGCATGTTGCGCAATGACTCACCTGAGGTGGCGCCAAACAAAGCAAATAAAGACGTTGCGAGCTGTTACATCTCGTGTAGTGTTGATTTAGATAATATGCGGGTAAGTCATCCACGTTGCTTTATAAATACCAACCACCGCTTGCTTCATGAAGTCTTAACAAGGGTGGCCCCCACCTGGGAAATAAAGGCGCCCATGCTAAAAGATGCTTTGAGAATAAAAGCGGATGCAATGGACACAGCCAAAATGATTGCTTTTCGAGCGTTAGTTTTGTTAGGGACTAATTTATGGGCGGAATTAATTGATAGTATGCTTGTGCCTAGTTACCTGCTCAGCAAAAAGGTGCGTTTTGAGGAAGCAGCCATTGAGAACGATGGGGATTATGCCAGGGCACTTAGCGTCGATTCTAAGCCTCTATTTCCGAAAGATGTAGATAAGTGCTCAAGCGATGATGTTGCTGTGGCAGTAAGGCGAATATACCCTCAGTGGGCCGACTGGCAGCAAGGTTGTTTAGATATGTTCATTCCCACAGGTCGCTTGAATATTATTGAACAGGTATGGACTCGACTGAATATGGTTTTTATAAAGGAGTTTCAGTTAGACCTGAGTCTTACTAAAAGCGATACTAAGTGGTACCAGTTGAACCTTTTCAAAGGTGCTTATACACTTGTGGGATGCTTTGATATTATTAAAATTAATGATCGAAGAGATCCATTCGGTGTGCCGATACAATCCTGTACCCCTGATGACCCCAGAATGTTAACTTACACGATGGCCATTCGTTTTCCTCTTGATCCAAGCTCACCTTTTTCATACGAGGAACCGACTCTTCAGATACATCCCGGGTGTGGTGAATTTAAAGCTAGAGTTCTTGAAGCGCTCCGAGTACTCTCCAGTATGTCTCCAATAATGATCGGTCAACCTTTTAACAATTCAGGCTATTTCAAGAAGAGGTAACTCACAATCTTTAAGTATTTTAGCCTTACTAAATTAACAGTATAAAACCGCATTTTTTAACGCGATTTTTTTAGCTTTTTAAGCTATCATTCTAGGTAAGTCTTGCATATGGTTGAGACGTTTTTTTATAGGTGCTTGAGTTTATGTATATGACTAATGAAATGTTTTGTCTTAAAGTTAGATTCATTAACAAGCAATTTCTCGCCAAAGGGTATGAGCCCAATATGGATGCTAAGGGGGGCTTATTGAGTGTGGATGATTTTGTACATATCAGCATATCGCCAATCCACTTTGAAAAACATATTGAAACTTTGCTTGTACACAATACGGATAACTCTTTGCCGGAATGTTTCACAGCTTTAATGGCAGCATTTAGAGCGGCTATTTTCGATTTTGAAATTGGTTATCTAGCATGGCCATGGTGCCTTGAAATATTAAATTTTTTGAAATTCTTCCTTGAGCCTGGAACAGTGCCGTTTGCATTAAATAGAGATGAGAACCCATTGAAACAATTTCTTGCTTTCGTTGCTTTTGTTTCAATTGGACTTTCTAAGAATGCATATGGCAAACAAGTTCGTGTGATGGAATGTATAAAAGTTGTGTTTTCATCGAAAATAGTAACAAGTTTAATTTATCCTGTAAAAGAGCCGCAACTGATTGACTTTAGTATTTTTGTTTTATGCCATAGAACGAAGATTTCTTTGTTGGGTGAAACAATACCAGCTGGCTCCGATTCTAATATTGTAGCGTGGAGGGAGGGGGTTGATAAGACTGTTCAAGCGCAGGTAGAGAAAATTTTGATAGGCACTGCTCCATTAATAGTAAAGGAGAGCGTCGATAAGATTACTGCTGTGTTAGTAAATATTGAGAGAAACCCGTGTTTATTAGCACTGTTCCGTCTATTAGAAATTTTTTCGAATCATTCTATTGATATTTCGGATTACGGCTTAGGCTTAAATGGGCAACTCTTTTCCATTGATGTTCTGAAGTTTGACAATGAAAATCTAGGGTTATCCAATTTAAAATTTGAGTTGAATTTTTCAATTGAGTTTACGGCGATATCGCTTGGAAGCAGTGGCCGGAATTTTTTAACTGCTCAAGTTTCTGAAAGGTTAAGAGAGGCTCCTGCCGTATTTCACGTGACTTGTGAGGTTGATGTGGATTCAGGAAAAGTATTAACGGGGGGCTGTTTTGTTGAGGTACGTAAGTTTAGCTTGAGAGATGCTTTTCAAAAAGCGGCGACGTTTTCTTCTTCTCCAGTTAGGTTTGGTCCGTCTTGGTTGACCAAAGGGAGTGGGCGAACGGTTTCAAGTATTTTCCCCTCAGCGCTGCAGTTAGTAACCTTATACCTGCCAGCGGTGTTATGGCGCGATTATTCCAATAATAACGTTTGTGTTAATAGATTCTTCATATTAGAGCGAAAGAAACCTGCTAAATTTAATGAAATGACAGCGCAGGCACTTATAGATATTAAGCGAAATGTTCAGATTTCGGGTGAGCACTTGATGGAGCATGAACACGTGAGCGGTAAAGAGCTAAGCAACGCGCTAATTCAAGAGACTCTTACCAAGCTATTTCCTGGATGGAGTGATCTGCAGCAATGTAGCCTTGAAGCCTTGGCCGCACAAAAATTTTATTGCCCCGCCGAAACTGTCTGGCTACGACTTTCTGGCTTCATACAACAAAAATATGACTTATCGTTAATGATTGGAGGTGGGTCAGTTGGAGCCGACATGCCATATGAGGTGAAAAAATCACCATATGGCGAGTTTTCTTTGATTGTAACCTATGAAATTATGAAGTTACATAATGTAGTAACAGATGATTTCTATCCACAGACGGCCACCCCTTATTTTACTTATAGAATGGAAGTCAAATTCCCCAAATCGTTCGCTGCCCCATTTGGGTATGACGTCATTCCAACAGTAACCTTTCACGAAAAAGGCAAATGCTTTATACCCATGTTTCGCAAGGCTTTTGTTGAGCTTGCCGACGCGCACCCATATGAGATTAATGAATTGGGCAAACCCGGGTTGTTTTCTACTCCAGTCAAGCCATGGGCGAGGTCTGGTAAGAAAACCGCATAGCATTTAAGCGCAGGTCTGGCAAAATTATCACCTCATCTGAGGCACACTAGTGCAGCCAACTCCGCCATATGCTAAAATACGCGACCATACCCTCACAGGAATTCAGTAGCCATCATGCAATCAATGCAAAAAGACATACTAAACGTCAAGGTCCCCCCTCATTCCAATGAAGCCGAGCAAGCCGTCTTAGGCGGGTTAATGCTCGACAACGACGCCTGGGATAAAGTCATCGAGCGCGTGAGCGAAATTGATTTTTATCGGCGTGAGCATCAATTAATTTTTAGTGCTGTAGCGGCGATGGTGCAACAGCAAAAACCGTTTGATGTGTTAACGGTAACGGAAGAATTAAAGCAGCTGAATCAATTGCAAGAGGTGGGCGGCGAAGTCTATTTATTTGAGTTGGCACGCAATACCCCCAGCGCTTCTAATATTACGGCCTATGCTGATATTATTCGCGAGCGTTCGGTTTTACGCCAATTAGTGAATGTGGCCAACGGCATTGCCGATACCGCGTTTAACCCTGAAGGGCGAAGCGTGAGTGAGCTGCTCGATGTAGCTGAGCAGGGCGTGTTTAAAATTGCTGAGCAAGGTGCCAATAATGGCGGGCCAGAAAGCATTCAAAATTTACTGACCAAAGCAGTTGACCGCATTGATGCTTTGTATCAAAGCAAAGAATCCATTACAGGTTTATCAACCGGCTTCACCGATTTAGATCGCATGACGTCAGGCTTGCAAGAAGCCGACTTGGTGATTATTGCCGGGCGTCCTTCCATGGGTAAGACCGTGTTAGGGGTGAATATTTTAGAACATGCGGTGATTAAAACCGGCAAGCCTTGCGTGATGTTTAGTTTGGAAATGCCGGGTGAGTCGATTGCCATGCGGATGATTTCATCTTTAGCGCGCATTAACCAACAAAATTTACGCACCGGTAATTTAACCGACGATGATTGGGCACGCATTCCTTCTGCGGTGGGAATATTATCAGAAGCCAAATTATTCATTGACGACACCGCCAGCTTAAGCCCTTCCGAAATGCGCTCGCGCACCCGCCGCATAGCGCGTGAGCATGGTCAAATTGGCTTGGTGGTGGTCGATTATTTGCAGTTAATGACTATCCCCGGCTATAAAGAAGGCCGCACCAACGAGGTGTCAGAAATTTCACGTTCACTTAAGGCCTTGGCCAAGGAAATGAACTGCCCAGTGATTGCGCTATCACAGTTAAGCCGCGCATTGGAGCAACGGCCAGATAAGCGTCCGGTGATGTCGGATTTGAGAGAGTCGGGTGCGATTGAGCAAGATGCGGATGTGATTGGTTTTATTTACCGCGATGAAGTTTACAACCCAGATTCAGCCGAAAAAGGCACCGCTGAAATACTGATTCGTAAGCAGCGTAATGGCCCTATTGGTGAAATACGCTTAACGTTTCATGGTCAATTTACTAAATTTGAAGATTTTGTTTCCGATAGTTATGGCATGGATGGTTATGGAGCGCAGCAATGATTGAACCAACCGCCTTTATTGATTTAGCCGCTTTGCGCCATAACTTTTCGCGTGTGAAGCAGTGCGCGCCGCAATCTAAAGTGATTTGCATGGTGAAGTCTAACGCTTATGGCCATGGCTTAGTGCAAGTGGCGCATACTTTGAAAGACGCCGATGCGTTTGGCGTGGCGCGTTTGCGTGAAGCGTTGCATTTGCGTGAAGCCGCGGTGACGCAAGATATTGTGTTAATGCCGGGTTTTTTAACGGCGGAACAGTTGCCTATTATTAGCGTGAATAATATTCAAGTGGTGGTGCACAATACCGAGCAAGTGGCCATGCTTGAGCAAGCTCAACTGTCGAATAGCATTAATATTTGGGTGAAAGTGGATACGGGCATGGGGCGTTTGGGCTTTACCAATGATCAGCTGCCTGCCGTGTTGGCTCGTTTAAATAATTGCGCGTGTGTTGATGTGATACGTTTTATGACGCATTTTGCCGTGGCTGACGATCTTGAACATCCTGGGAACCAAATGCAAATTGAGCGTTTAACGCAAGCGCAAGCAATCACCCAAGGTGAATGGACGGCGGCCAAATCGGCGGCGGTGATGGCGTTTGAAAAAACGCATGCTGCATGGGTACGGCCAGGCATTATGCTCTATGGCACCTCACCTATTAGTGGCAAAACAGCTGCCGAGTTAGATTTGCGCCCGGTCATGACACTAAAAGCCCCAATAATTTCTATTAAAACGTTAGCCAAGGGTGAGCCTGTGGGCTATGGCAGCACGTTTATTTGCCCAGAAGACATGCCCGTGGGCGTGGTAGCCATTGGTTATGGTGATGGTTACCCGCGTCATGCTGAGCAGGGCACGCCTGTTTTAGTGAACAATCAGTTAGCGCCTCGCATTGGTCGAGTGTGCATGGATATGTTCATGGTGGATTTGCGCGGCGTTGAAAATGTGGCGCTCGGTGATGTGGTGACATTATGGGGTGAAGGTTTATCGGCGGAAATTATTGCCAAGCATGCTGAAACGATTCCTTATGAATTGTTTTGCAGCGTGACTAAGCGCGTTAAGTTTGAATATTTACGTGGATAAACGAATGAACGCAAGTATGTCTCAGCCCAAAGCCTTATATTTTCTTTTTGCCATTGAACTTTGGGAACGCTTTGGCTTTTATGTGATGCGCAGTTTGTTGGTGCTTTACCTGGTGAATGTTTTTCATTTTAATGACAGTAAATCTTATCTTTTGTTTGGCTCTTTTACGGCTTTAATTTGGTTTACGCCGGTTATCGGCGGTTATATTGCCGACAAAGTGCTGGGCTATCAGCGTGCTTTAATTATTGGCGCGGTGGCTTTTATTCTGGGTTATGGTTTGCTCGCGCTGCCGAGCACGCATGCGTTTTTTTGGGGCTTGAGTTTGATCTTGGTGGGGAATGGTTTTTTCAAACCTAACGTTGCCGGCTTATTAGGTTCGCTTTATGATGGCCCTAACGACCCTCGCCGTGAAGGTGGCTTTACTATTTATTACATGGGCATTAATGTGGGGGCTTTATTAGCCGCGTTATTTGCCGGTGGTATTGCCGAAAAATTTGGCTGGAATGCTGCATTTGGGTGTTCAGCTATTGGTTTGTTTTTTGGTTTACTCACTTTCTTGTGGGGCCGAAAAATGTTGGGCGAGCGTGGCTTGGCTACGGCAGAGCATTTACGCAAACAAAAATCGCCGCTGGGCATAAACTATGAAAGTCTGGTTTACATCGGTATTGTGGCGCTGGTGGTGGTGGGGTATTTTTTAATGCGCCAAGTTCACGCTACAAATCTATTGCTCGCTGTTTTTGGCGGTGTGTTGGTGACGCTATTTATATACACCAGTTTGCGTCGCACTAAAGAAGAGCGCAATCGTATGCTGGCTTGCTTGGTATTAATTATTTTTTCGATTGTGTTTTGGACCTTGTATCAGCAGGCGCCCATGTCGGTGAATTTGTTTACCGAGCGAAACTTAGACCGCCACTTTTTTGATTGGGTTATTCCCACTGCTTCGTATCAAAGTTTAAATCCATTTTTTATTATTGCCTGCACGCCCTTAATGAATGGACTGTGGAAACGCGCTAACCGCAATGGAAAAATGTTTCCTATTGCGTTGAAGTTTGTTATTGGCACCGCGCTAATGGGCCTGGGCTTTTTGGTGTTGAATTGGGCGGCAAAATGGTTTGCCACTAACGGTATTGTTTCATCATGGTGGGTCATACTGAGCTATGGGTTACAAAGCATCGGTGAGCTGGCCTTGCAACCCGTCGGTTTAGCGGCTATGACCGCTTTAGCCCCACGCAACATGGTGGCCATTATGTTGGGCATGTGGTTTTATGCTTCTGCTGTTGCAAATGCTTTAAGTGGTTGGCTGGGTCAAATGGCGAGTGTGCCGCAAAACGATATGTCACCGCGGGCATCTATTCATATCTATGCGCATGCCTTTGCACAATTTGGTTGGTGGACGGTAGGCATTGCTTTCATTGGATTGTTATTTGTGCCCAAATTATCGAAAATGATGGGTGAGCGTTAAGACCATGCCGCGCATTGAAGTTTCTTTGTCAACGCAACGCCTTCGTGTGTTTGAAGCCTGTGAAGAACTCGCTAGTTTTGCTGTTTCCACGGCTAAAAATGGCGCAGGCCAACAAAAGGGTAGTGAATGCACACCACTGGGCAAGCATATTATTGCCGATAAGATAGGTGAGGGCGAACCTTTAAACACGGTTTTTGTTGGCCGAAAGGCGACGGGGGAAATTTATACGCCAGAGCTGTCCCAAGAACATCCCGAGCGCGATTGGATTTTAACGCGCATTTTGTGGCTAAAGGGTTGTGAAGAGGGTGTAAATTTAGGCGGTGAGGTGGATTCTTATCAGCGTTATATTTACATCCACGCTAGCCCTGCTTCACGCCCAATGGGTGAGCCACAGTCGCATGGCTGTGTGACTTTACAATCAAATGATATGTTGCAGCTGTTTTCGCTGGTGAGCACGCAAACGCCGGTTGAGATAATTGCTTAAGTTGTAATGTTGCAGCGCGCCCACCCTCAAAGTACCCCCCAATTCAATTTATAAACACTTTGCATCTTTTTTCCACAAAGCATGGTACTATGGCGAAAATTTATGAGAACCAAAACTATGTCCACTGATGTTACCTTTAAAGACCTTGATTTACCTGAACCAATCTTAAACACCTTAAACGATTTAGGCTATGAAAGCCCAACTCCAATTCAAGCCCATTCTATTCCTGTGCTGCTTAAAGGTGATGATGTTTTAGCACAAGCACAAACCGGTACGGGTAAGACCGCCGCTTTTGCTTTACCTATTTTATCTCAACTAGATTTAAAATTAAAACAGCCGCAAGCGCTGGTAATAGCCCCCACACGCGAGCTGGCTATTCAAGTAGCCGAAGCGTTTCAAAGCTATGCTAAACGCTTAAATGGCTTTAATGTTTGCCCTATTTATGGCGGCCAAGATTATAGTATTCAGCTAAAAGCCTTAAAACGTGGCGCACAAGTTGTTGTGGGCACACCAGGCCGGATGATGGATCACATGCGCCGTGGCACTATTGATACTGCGACGTTAAAAATGGTGGTTTTAGATGAAGCCGATGAAATGCTTAAAATGGGCTTTATTGATGACATTGAATGGATTTTAGAACAAATTCCAAACGAGCATCAAACAGCCTTATTTTCTGCCACAATGCCGGTCTCAATTCAAAAAATTGCTAAGCGTTATTTGAAAAACGCTGAGAAGATTCAAATTAAAGCGACGACCGAATCAGTCGCAAAAATTGAACAGTCTTATATGCGTGTGAGCAGCCCACAAAAAATGGAAGCTTTAACGCGTTACTTAGAATCTGAAACTATTGAAGCAGCCATTATTTTCTCGCGCACTAAAACGATGTCGCAAGAAGTGGCCGACAAATTATTGGCTAGAGGCTATGCAGCCTCAGCACTTAATGGTGACATGAAACAATCACAACGTGAAAAAGTGATTGGCCGCATTAAAAAGGGCACTTTAGACATTATTGTTGCCACTGACGTTGCAGCACGTGGTATTGATGTAGAGCGTGTAACCCATGTTATTAACTATGATATTCCAACTGATACAGAATCTTACGTGCATCGTATTGGCCGTACTGGCCGCGCAGGACGCAGTGGTAAAGCTTTATTGTTTGTTTCTCCGCGTGAAACGCGTCTGTTAAAAGACATTGAGCGTGCGATTAACAAAAAAATCAAGCAAGTTGAGCCGCCTACCATTAAAGAATTGAGCGATCGCCGCAACATTGAGTTAGTAACGAAGGTAACTAATATTATTGCCAAAAGCAAAAATCTTAAACCTTTCCAAGAGCTGGTAAGCACTATTCAGGAGCAAGAGAGTATTGAGCTTGCGGATATTGCCGCTGCGTTTGCTTATTTATTAGCGCAAGAAACAACGACGCCTTTAACCGAATTAGATACAATGTCTGCCGAGCCTGAACGTCGTCATAAAAGCAGAAGCAATGCCTCACGCCCGGGTGACAAAAATCGCCGTGGTTATGAAAATCGTAAGACCGGTGGTAGCGAGAGAAGTGGCGAAGGCAATAAATCACGTTCTGGTGGCAAGCCAGGTGGTAGTAAATTTGGTGGCAGCAAACCAAGCGGCAGCAAGTATGCTGGCAGCAAACCGAGCGGTAGCAAGCCAAGTGGTAGTAAGTATGCAGGCACAAAGCCGTCGGGTGCTCGTCCTAGTGATGATAAATCCGGTGGTAGCAAACCCCCTGCGAAAAAGAAAACGTATACCGCTAAGAGTTAATGAATAAACTTTTTGTTCGATTCAAGCCTCCATTTTTCGTCGGATTATGGGGGCTTTGCTTTGCCTCATGCTTATACTCGCAGAGAATGAAACACCTGAATTTCATTCGCCATGAGTATAGATGGGCAATATTTAATAGTTCATTTTTGTGCCAATATCCGCTATAATTCCCGACTAACTATAGTAAGAAAGGCATCCTACCCATGAGCAACACTTCTAATAATTTATTTCGTATTCGTTTTTATCATGAAGATAAGGTTTGTGTCATTTACGCCCGTTTTCTCGCGACTGAAGCGGTTTTTGGTTTCTTAGAAGTCGAAGATATTGTTTTTCAAAAGCGTGAATCAGATATTGTAGACCCAACTGAAGAAAAGTTGCGAGCCATGTTTGAGGATGTGGTGTGTACTTACATACCATTACAAGCTGTGATTCGTATAGATGAAGTCAAAAATTTGGGTGCAGGTAAAGTTATTGACCTGCCTGAAGGTGCCAGCACTAAAAATATGCGCCCATTTCCGGGTCATTCGTTTGGCAAATCTAAAAAGTCCACCCCTGATTCTGAATAATTTATGCAAGAGCTGGGGCCGCTTTGTTTAGATATTGCTGGGCTTCAGCTGTCTGCTGCCGACATTAAGATGTTGCGCCATCCCTTAGTGGGTGGCATTGTGCTATTTACCCGAAACTATAAATCCTTAGCGCAGCTTAGCGCGTTATGTGCTGAGCTGAAAGCCTTGCGCACGCCTGAATTAATGATTACGGTTGATCATGAAGGAGGGCGGGTGCAACGCTTTTTACCTGGCTTTACCGCTTTGCCTACCATGCAAAGCTTGGGCGATGCTTATTTGCTTGAGGCGAAAGCCGGTTTGCAAGCTGCTGATCTAGCCGGTTTTACTATGGCGAGCGAATTACGCCAGTGTGGCGTTGAGCAAAGCTTTGCCCCAGTGTTAGATTTGGACATGGGCCTTTGCGATGTGCTGATAGGCGGTAGGGCAATTTGCGCCGATACTGAGGTTGTAACCCAAGTTGCGCGCGCTTTTATTAATGGTATGCACCGTGCGGGCATGCCGGCTGTGGGCAAGCATTTTCCTGGCCATGGCAATGTGCAGGCCGATTCGCATTTACATTTGCCGGTGGACACGCGTGAGTTCGCGACTATTCAGGCCGAAGATATGCAACCTTTTATGGCTCTGCGTGATGATTTACAGGCCATCATGCCGGCACACATCATTTTTTCAGCAGTGGATAAATTACCTGCCAGCTTATCTCCCCTTTGGCTTAAAGACATTTTGCGCAACCGGCTGGGCTTTAGAGGAATGGTGTTTAGCGACTGCCTTTCTATGCAGGCGGCAGTGGAAATTGCGCCTGACGTGAGCAAGCGGGTGCAAATGGCTTTAGATGCCGGTTGCGATATGGCGCTAATATGTAATAATCTCGCTTCACAAGCAGAAGTGTTGGATAACCTCGCGTTATCGGACACGAGAGTTTTAAACGAAAAAATCGCCTCATTTAGGGAGTTAACATGGCCTGGTTGCACACACTAAAAAATTGGAGCGTACATTATCAAGCGGCGTTTCATACTGGTTTGATTCTTTTTATTGCACTTATCTTGCATGTCACAACGATTTTAGTTTACAAACATCTGTTATCACGGGTTAAAGCCGACCGTTTAGTGCGGCCCATGGCCGTGCTCAATGCGTTGCGCAAACCCATTGTGGTGCTAATTTGGTATTTGGCTATTATCCTTGTCTTGCTGAATTTCATGGATTATTTTAAAGATATTGATGTGCTAGGTTCCTTGAAAACCGCGGCCTCTTTGGGTATTACCATCATTCTTGTCTGGTTTTTGTTACGCTTAATCAACAATATCGAGCAAGCCATGCTGGCGGGTAAAATTGGTAAGCGCAAATATGACGAAACCACCGTCGATGGGGTTTCAAAATTATCGCGCATTGTGTTATTTGTTATGGCTGGGCTGGCCTTATTGCAAGGTATGGGTGTGCCGCTTGCGGGTGTGTACACCGCTGCGGGTGGTGCTGGTATTGGTATTACGTTAGCCGCGCAAGATATGTTGCGAAACTTTTTTGGTGGTTTGGTGCTGTATTTCGATCGCCCGTTTAGTATTGGTGACTGGATTAGCTCTCCCGATAAAAAAATTGAAGGCACGGTGGAAAAAATTGGCTGGCGTACAACCCGCATTCGCACCTTTGATAAACGGCCTTTATATGTACCGAATTCAACGTTTTTAACGGTGTCGGTGGAAAACCCTTCACGTATGCTTTATCGACGTATTCGCACCGATGTGGGTGTGCGCTATAACGATTTTAAAGTGATCGCCAAAATCACGGTGGGCATTGAAGATATGCTGCGCGCCGATGATGAGATTGCCACAGACCAAACCATTTGGGTAAACTTGGTCGATTTTGCGGCTTCATCGCTTAATTTTCGTATTTATGCGTTTACCAAAACCACTGACTGGATTAAGTTCCAACAGGTGCAACAGAAAATATTCTTGAAAGTCCTCGATATTATTGAAGAAAATAATGCCGAAGCGGCTTTCCCAACTAGAACGGTCTTGCTCCCTAATGGAGTGAGTGTTAATCAAGAGGAAGTTAAATAATGTCATTACCCGCACAAATTCGTGAAGTAGCCAAACGCGCTACCTGTTTGCATTCTAAAGAGGCCGTTGACGGCGCGCTAGATAAAATGGCTAGTGAAATTCATGCTGAGCTTGAGCACAGCAATCCTGTGTTATTGGTGGTGATGGTGGGTGGCTGTATTCCAGCAGGGCACTTGCTTACCCGCTTAGACTTTCCAATGGAAGTTGATTACGTACATGCTTCACGTTACAACAGCGGTTTGCGTGGCGGCGAAGTGCATTGGCGTGCTGAGCCTAAAACGCAATTGAAAGATCGCACCGTCATTATTCTAGATGATATTTTAGATGGCGGTTTAACCTTGTCGGCGATTGTGGAATATTGCGAAGTACAAGAAGCCAAAGAAATTTACACTGCCGTGCTGGTCGATAAAGAATGCAACCGCGAACCAGGTGGGGTAGCGCATGCTAACTTTACCGGGCTAACGGTAGAGAACCGATACGTGTATGGTTTTGGTCTGGATTATAAAGAGTACTTACGTAATGCGCCGGGTATTTATGCCGTGGCCGCCGAGGATGAAGGATAGGTTTTAAGATGAAAATCGACCTTGAAACGTATCTTTTAAAGCAGGTTACCTACTTGGCATCACCGAATTGCAACGATTTTCCAGAGCTAGCTGACGTTAACCTTCTCGTTATCCACTGTATTAGCCTTCCCGAAGGCCAATATGGTGGAAATGATGTAATAGCCTTATTTACCAATGAGTTAGATGCGTTATCGAATGTTGATTATGTGTCACTGAAAGGCTTGAAAGTCTCGGCCCATGCCTTTATTCGTCGTGATGGCAGCATTATTCAATTTGTTCCCTTCAATAAACGGGCCTGGCATGCTGGGGTTTCGAGCTTTGAGGGCCAAGAGGGGTGTAATGACTTTTCTATAGGCATCGAATTAGAAGGCACCGATAAAGACGAGTTTACCACCGCACAATATGCGAGCTTGGTTGAGGTGACGCAGGCGTTACAGGTATTGTATCCTGCTATCACAATGGAGCGAATTGTGGGGCATAGTGATATTGCACCAGGCAGAAAGAGCGACCCAGGAACAGGCTTTGATTGGCCGAATTTTCGCTGCTCCGTTGCCAGCGTACAAAATTAGACCTGTTCAGCAAATCTGCAAATTTTAATATATACTACACACATTGTTAATCAACGGAAGCTCAATGAAACTCATCGTCATTTTAATTTGCCTTTTAGGCTTACGCTATTTACAGATTGGCCGCACTCCAGCTCGTTACAATTGGTTTGAATCCTACGTGATTGCCGCTCAAAAATTGCTCAACAGCATTGGTTCACCTTGGGTGGTCACTGGGCTCGTGTTGTTACCCATTATGTTGGTCTTGTTCTTGTTACAAATAGGGTTAGCGCATGGGATATTTTATATCTTAGAATTCTTTCTATGTATTGCTGTGCTGTGGTATTGCTTATGGCCCATTTCTTTACAAGAATATCTTGATTCAAGTTTGGCCAAGCAAATGGCGGCCAACGACCCGACAGATGAATCTCTTAATGATGATGATGCCGTTAACACAGAAGATGATAGCCGGGCCTTAGTTGAAGCGATGCTCTGCCATGCCAATAGCCGTACTTTTGCTATTGTGTTTTGGTTTGTAATTCTTGGCCCCTGTGGTGCCATGCTATATCGCACCATTGCGCAACTCACCAAATTAAGCTCCCGCCCCAACGATAAACTCAACGCCATTGCCAGGTGCGCGCACATTTTAGAAGATGTGCTCGATTGGCTGCCAGCACGTTTGGTGGGCTTAGGTTATTCCGTTGCGGGTAATTTTACTAAAGGCTTTAGTGAATGGCTGCATTACGCTAAGAATGGTTTCAATTCAAACCAAGACTTATTAATTTCTAGCGGTTTAGGCGCAATGGGTCTAGATGCTGACGGTGAGAGTGACGCAGAAGAAGCCCGCCAAGTGTTGCGCATGATAGAGCGCTCACTGGTTGTCTGGTTGGTTGTGATTGCCATCTTTACCCTGGGCGCTTGGTTGTACTAACCACTGCGCGATTTTACAAATTATCGGCAAGCATTATTTCACTAAAACAATTATGGTATAATATTTGCCTACTATAAACTTAACTAACTGAGTACCCTATGACGGACCAATTGCTCGAGAAGCTCCGCGCAAGCGACATTAACCCTACCGAAACCCAAGAATGGCTCACCGCCATAGATAATGTTCTAACCTCTGAAGGCCCTGAGCGCGCACAATTTTTGCTCGCCGAACTGGTGAAGAAAGTCGGTGATACCGGTTTTGCTATTGCCAGTGGTTACAGCCCTGATTTTGTGAATACCATCAGCGTTGAAGAAGAGCCTGAATATCCAGGCGATCAAGATCTTGAGCGCCAAATACGCGGCATGATTCGCTGGAATGCTGCCATGATGGTGGTGCGAGCTGGCCATGTTGACGGTTCGTTAGGCGGTCATTTAGCCACCTATGCTTCTTCGGCTATTTTGTACGAAGTGGCGTTTAATCATTATTTTCGCGGCCCAGAATTTAACAACGGCGGTGATTTGGTTTATTTCCAAGGTCATGCGTCGCCGGGAATGTATGCCCGCTCATTTTTAGAAGGCCGTTTTACCGAAGATCAGTTAAATCATTTTCGTCGTGAAGTGGGCGGTAAAGGTATTTCATCTTATCCACATCCTTATGTTATGCCTGAATATTGGCAATTTGCCACCGTTTCAATGGGGTTGGGTGCCTTGCAAGGCATTTACCAAGCCAAGTTTTTAAAATACATGCAAAACCGAGGCATTCAGAATACCGATGGCCGTAAAGTGTGGGTGTTTTGTGGTGATGGTGAAATGGACGAGCCAGAATCAACCGGCGGCTTAACGATTGCTGGGCGTGAAAAGCTCGACAACTTAATTTTTGTAATTAATTGCAACTTGCAAAAGCTTGATGGTCCGGTTACGGGTAACGATCAAGTAGCAACCTTGCTAGGCAGCACGTTTGACGGTGCCGGCTGGAATGTGATTAAAGTTTTATGGGGTTCCAGTTGGGATCCTCTGTTTGCCAAAGATTCTGAAGGCATCTTAACCAAAACCATGAATGAAACCATTGATGGTGAATATCAAAATTATCGTGCTAATGATGGCGCTTATATTCGTGAACATTTCTTTGGACGTTATCCAGAATTAAAAGCCATGGTAGAAGATCTTAGTGACGAAGATATTTATAACTTGCGTCGTGGCGGACATGATGTGGTGAAAGTGAATGCCGCTTATGAGCGCGCCGTGAATTTGAACAATGGCAAGCCTACTGTTATTTTAGCGATGACAGTAAAAGGTTTTGGCATGTCAGAAATTCAAGGTAATAACAATGCGCACAACATGAAAAAAATGTCGCACGAGCAATTGCTCGCTTATCGCGATAGCTTGCGTTTACCTCTCACCGATAAACAAGTTGAAGATTTAGAATATTATCGCCCGGGTGAAAGTGACCCCGCTATAAAATATATGCACGAGCGCCGCAAAGCATTGTCGGGTTATGTGCCAACAAGACGCTGCAAAACTGACACCACGCTTGAGGTACCAAGCTTAGATTCAAAAATATTTGCCCCACATTTACTCGGCAGTGATGGCCGTGAAATTTCCAGCAACATGGCATATGCGCGTATATTTACTTCACTTTTAAAAGATAAAGAGCTGGGTCAACGCTTAGTGCCTATTGTTCCCGATGAATGTCGTACCTTGGCCATGGAAGGTTTGTTCCCTAAAATTGGCTTATATTCCGTAGTGGGTCAACAATACGATCCGGTTGATAGTGGACAATTAATTTATTACAAAGAAAGTAAATCAGGCCAAATCATTAATGAGGGCTTAACTGAAGATGGTGCCACCTGTCAGTTGATTGCTGCGGGTACGGCTTATAGTACTAGTAACAGCCCAATGATTCCCTTTTACTTATATTACTCTATGTTTGGTTACCAACGTGTTGCCGACTTAGCGTGGGCGGCGGGTGACATGCGCACCCGCGGTTTCTTTATTGGTAGCTTAGCAGGTCGCACCTCATTGCCCGGTGAAGGCTTGCAGCATTGTGATGGACAAAGTCATTTGTTGGCCTCAACGATTCCTAATTGTCACACCTACGATCCAACGTGGGGTTTTGAGCTGGCGGTAATTATGCGCGATGGTCTGCATCGCATGGTCACGTTGCAAGAAGATGTGACGTATTACATTACCGTGATGAACGAAAAATATGTACAGCAGCCTATGCCAGAAGGCGTGGCCGATGATATTTTAAAAGGTCTATATTTATATCAAGCCGGCAAAAGCACTAAAGGCAAACACTGCGTGCAGTTGTTGGGTGGCGGTACTATCATGCTGGAAGTCTTAGCCGCTGCAGAAATGTTAGAAAAAGATTTTGGTGTGTGTGCCAATGTTTGGTCTGCCTTAAGCATGAACGAGCTGCGCCGCGACGGTTTGGATGTTGAGCATTGGAATTTGCACAACCCAGAAGAAGCGCCACGCCAAGCTTATGTGAGCAAGCGCTTGTTGCCAACCATTGGGCCAATCATTGCCGCGACGGATTACATGAAAGTGTATGCCGACCAAATTCGTCAGTTTTTACCCGGTAAAACTTTCTTGACCTTAGGTACCGATGGCTTTGGCCGCAGTGACACGCGCGCAACGTTGCGTGAATTTTTTGAAGTAAATCGTAATTATATTGCCTATAGCGCAATGAAAGGCTTGGTTGATGCCGGTGACTTACCGGTGAAAAAATTATTAGCCGCCAAGGAAAAATATGGCATTGCCTCTGATAAGGCAAATCCAGTTAACGTGTGAGGATAGAGCGTGAGTATTAAAGAAGTAATAGTACCTGATGTGGGCGGCGGCGACGTCGATGTGATTGAATTGCTAGTTAGCGTTGGCGATACCGTCGAAGTTGATGAGGGTTTGGCTACGTTAGAGTCGGATAAAGCCTCAATGGATGTGCCAGCACCTTTTGCCGGTGTCGTGACTGAATTCTTTATTAAAGAAGGTGACAAAATAGGCGAGGGTACCTTGGTGGCTAAAATTGATGTTGCTGGCAGTGCCAGTGATGTAGCCAGCGAAAGTGCTCCAGCACCTGCGGCAGAAGCTGCGCCGGTAGCGGCTACGCCACCGGCGGCGCCAAAACCAGCCAGCCCTAAATCTGCTCCAGCTGCTGCAAGCAGCAACTCCAGCTTTGTCGACAGCCTTTACGCCGGCCCAGCGGTGCGCCGAATAGCACGCGAATTTGGTGTGGACTTAACACAAATTTCTGGCACGGGTGATAAAAACCGTATAACCAAAGCCGATGTGCAACAGTTTGTACAACAACGCTTAAGCCAAGGTGGCAGTAGCAGTGGTCTTAATGTGGCGGCAGCCCCAGTGGTGGACTTTAGTAAGTTCGGTGAAATTGAGATTCAACCCTTGTCGAAAATCAATAAATTAACCGGCGAATTTTTACATCGCAATTGGGTGAGTATTCCCCATGTGACACAATTTGATTCCGCAGACATTACTGACATGGAAGCCTTTCGCCAAGCGCAAAAAGCGAAAGGCGTTAAATTAACGCCGATTGTATTTGTTATGAAAGCCGTGGTTGCTGCGCTAAAAGCCTACCCACGTTTCAATGCTTCATTAGATGCCAGTGGCACTAATTTAGTGTTTAAAAAATATTTTAACGTCGGCGTTGCCGTAGACACGCCCAATGGTTTGGTTGTACCGGTAATTCGTGATGTTGCGAACAAAGGCTTATTAGAGCTAGCTGAAGAGCTGGGTGCTATAGGCAAAAAAGCCCGTGAAAAAGGTTTGTCGCCCACCGAAATGCAAGGCAGTTGTATTGCTATTTCAAGCTTAGGCGGAATTGGTGGCACAGCATTTACACCTATTGTAAACGCACCGGATGTGGCCATTTTAGGTTTGTCTAAGTCATCGATGCAGCCCGTGTGGAACGGAAAAGAATTTGTGCCACGGTTAATGTTACCGTTGTCATTGTCGTACGATCATCGAGTGATTGATGGCGCTGAAGCAGCGCGCTTTGTGACATTTTTAAGTGGCGCATTGCAAGATGCTTGGCAGGTTATGATTTAAAGTCTTTTACTTTTAATCGTGTAAGGCTTATAAGGACAGTGCAAATTATACTGTATATATAGCGTAAAACCCCTCAGTAAAAAATTACTAAAAGCAATGTTTTACTGCCTCCCTTCTTTGAGGGGAGAATTTAATTTTTTTAACACCAATTTAAACAGGAAAAACTATGAGTGAAATAAAAACCGAAGTTGTTGTTTTAGGTTCTGGCCCCGGCGGTTATTCAGCCGCTTTTCGCGCTGCTGATTTAGGCAAAAAAGTTGTTTTAGTTGAACGTTATGCCACCTTAGGTGGTGTTTGCTTAAACGTAGGCTGCATTCCTTCTAAAGCTTTGCTCCACGCCGCAAAAGTGATGGATGAAGCCGCTGATATGGCTGACTGTGGTATTAAATTTGGTAAACCTAACGTCGATATTAAAAAACTGGTTGGCTGGAAAGATTCAGTGATTGGCAAATTGACCACCGGTCTGGCTGGCATGGCTAAACAACGTAAAGTTGAAGTGGTGCAGGGCTTGGGCAAATTTTCCGGCACTCATACTATTGAAGTTGAAGGCGATAAAGGTAAAACAACCATCAATTTTGAAAACGCGATTATTGCCGTGGGTTCACAGCCGGTTAATCTACCTTTCTTGCCTGAAGATCCACGCATTGTCGATTCTACTGGCGCATTAAACTTACCGGTTACAAAAGGGCGGATGTTGGTGTTAGGCGGTGGAATTATTGGCCTAGAAATGGCGACGGTTTATTGTTCACTGGGATTGAAAATTAACGTTGTTGAAATGTTTGATTCGTTAATGGGTGGCTTTGATAAAGACGCCGTAAACATTTACACTAAATTTGTAAAAAATCATTATGAAAATCTTTGGCTATCAACCAAAGTCACCAAGGTTGATGCTAAAAAAGATGGCATTCATGTGACCATGGAAGATAAAAAGGGCAAACAGACTACCGAAAAATTTGATTTAGTCTTATCCGCTGTTGGCCGTACGCCAAATGGTAATAAGATTGCGGCAGATAAAGCCGGCGTGAACGTAGATGAGCGTGGTTTTATTGCAGTAGATAAGCAGTTGCGCACCAACGTGTCGCATATTTTTGCTATAGGTGATGTTGTGGGCCAACCGATGCTAGCGCATAAAGCCGTGCCAGAAGGTCGCACTGCTGCCGAAGTGATTGCCGGCCAGAAACACTATTTTGATCCTAAAACGATTCCATCGGTGGCTTATACTGACCCAGAAGTCGCATGGACTGGCTTGCAAGAAAAAGAAGCGAAAGAGCAGGGTGTTAACTTTGAAGTGGCTAAGTTCCCATGGATGGCCAGTGGGCGTGCGATTAGTGTTAACCGCACTGAAGGCATGACAAAATTGATTTTTGACAAAGACAGTCATCGTATTTTAGGTGGTTGTATTATTGGGCCAAATGCCGGAGAGCTTATTTCTGAAATCACTTTGGCTATTGAGATGGGGTGTGATGCTGAAGATATTTCTTTGACGGTGCATCCGCATCCTACTTTGTCGGAGAGTATTATGATGGCTACTGAGATTTTTGAAGGGACTATTACTGATCTTTATATGCCTAAGAAAAAATAAGATTAGGTGTTTGTGTGTGGGGGGGATCGAGCGTTGCCTGGGCTTTGCAAAACGCGCCGTGAATACGTCCATGTAGGCTTCGCGCTGGCATCCTTGCCAGCGAGAGTTTTGCAAAGCCCAGGCAACGCTCTCCGATAATAGCTCCTATTTGTTTGAACGTGCTGTCAGGCTCGCTTGCGCATCGCTTTTCGGGGGCTCGCTTGCGCATCGCTTTTCGAGGATTCGCTTATGCTTTGCTTTAGATTGGATTGGTTGGCCTTAATGTTATTATTGAATTATTAAAAGTTAAAGGATTTACATGTCAAAGAAAAGCTACACCCCACTTTCAAGCGTTTATTATTTATTCCCAGCCTTGTGGTTTGTGGTCGCGATTTTTTATAACTGGTCTATTTTTCGTGCTTTATTCAGTTTATCGCATCAATCTCCAATGGTGCCACTCTTAGCGGCATTATTATTGGTTGCTAATTTTCTGCCGATTTTTTTATTACCACGCCGTAAGGGTGCTGGTTTTGCCGCTTCGTATACCGCAGTAATCGCCTCTACTTTTTTAGTGAGCATGAGTTATGGCTTATTCATTCCACATTGGCTGGCAGGATATTTACCTAAAGCGTTAATGTGGTTACCCTTATTAATGAGTAACTTTGCTTTTCTAATATACTTAGTCTGGCTACGCCGTTACACACAGTTTGTGAAACGCGAATCAACCACCAAAACAGAATGCGCTCCAGCTGAATAAATACCATCCTGTAAAAAGCCTAAAATAAAGACATTAACCTATATGGTACAGTGCACCATGCAATGACGGAGTCAATACTAAGTTGAGTTGCATAAGCCTATAACCATCTGAAAAAAAACACTTCCCCAGAAAGAATCACAAAACCAAAAAACCGAAAATAGTCGAGCGCAGCTCGCTCCTTCTATCTCCCGCCCCAATAGGCTTTGCAAGCACGATGAAGATTGTCTTTTCTAGACCCTCGCCGGCAGGACGCCGGCGCGGAGCCTACACGGACGTATTCACGGCGTGTTTAGAAAAGACAACCTTCATCGCGCCCCCCAGCAAAGCCGCCCCCCTAAAGTAAGGGTTTGAGCAGTTGTGCGGCATCTTCAAGCAACACCCGCTTCAAACTAGGTTTCTCAAACTGGTCACTACATTCACGCAACAAACCATCGGCCCACTGCTGCAGCATTTCAATTTCTGCTGGGCTATAAAGCAAACAAGAAATTTCAAAATTTAATAACAAGCTACGTAAATCTAAATTAGCGGAGCCCGCTATCGCTAGCTTGTCATCGAAAATAAAACATTTAGCATGGATCATTTTTTTGCAACGCCAAATTTTTGCGCCTTCATCTCGTAGTTTGCGAATATTAATGCTTCTAACATAATCAGCAATGTGTTGATTTGAGCGGTGTGGGATGATGATGGTGAGTTTTACACCGCGCCGAATAGCAATCATGAAGGCTTTTTGTAACGCGTCATCCAAAATAAAATACGGTGTAATGATAGTGATTTTCTCTTTAGCATTGTAAATAGAGCTGATAATTGAATCATAAAGAGAGTCACCAATGGCGTCGGGCCCAGAAGCCAAAGCTTGAAGTTCGGCCTCGCCAACCACGAGGCTTGAAATCTTTGGAGGGCGATAGCATTTGAATGTTTGGTCTGAAGCTGAAAATTTCCAATCAGATTCAAAAATGTTGTGGAGTTGTTCAACCATTGCGCCGCGGATGGTCATGCTTAAATCAATCCAGCGCTGTGGGTCTGGTGTGGCGCCCATGTATTCCAGGGCTAAATTCATTCCGCCCATAATGGCGGTTAAACCATCAAAGATCATGATTTTGCGGTGATCACGCAAATTGGCGCGGCCACGAAATGGCGTGTGTAATAAAGGCATAATATGACGAACTTGGCCGCCGGCTTGTTGCAGCTCTTTTAAGTGAGCGCGTGGGCTAGAAAATAACCCGCCAACTGTGTCGAGCAGTAAACAAATTTGTATGCCTTGCTTTGCTTTTATAATTAACGCATCAACAATTCCATTTCCTGTTGGATCATTTTTTAGCACGTAAGTGGAAATTAAAATAGATTTTTGGGCGGTTGTAATTTTTTCAATAATGGTTTTATAGGCCACTTCACCGCTAGTGAGTAATTTAAGCTCGTTGCCTTTGGTGGGGGGCATGATGCCATATGTGTTTAGTAAATGCTGTAAAGGCTGCTCACTTTGATGTGCGTCTTTGCGGTGCTCATTTAACATTTGGCGCTTTTTGTTAATAATCCACGTTAACTTGCGTTGCCCAAAAATTAAAAATAGTGGAATGCCAATATAGGGTACTAAAAAGATAAAAAGCAACCAAGCCAAGATGTTTGAAACTGGGCGACGGCCACGGCTGAGAAATACAAATAACACGAAGCACATGAAAAAAGAGATGCAAACGACGAAGTGAAAAATGATGAGTGTTGGCATGTAGATATTCCATTAAATGCGTTACAATCATACCCTGTTTAACATTTGAAATCCATTTTATGACCGATATACGACGCGCAACCCCAGATGATATTGATAGCCTAGTGGCTCTAGAAACAGCGGCATTCCCCATGCCTTGGTCTCGGGGGCAAATAGCCGCATGCTTTGAAGCGCGATATGATTATTGGCTGTTGGTCGATGGGCAAGTGCTGCTTGCTGCCTTACTCATGCAATGTGTGTGTGATGAAGCAGAAATTTTAAGTTTGGGCGTCTGCCCCACGCATCAGCGTCGTGGCTATGGCAAGCAGTTATTGCGCCATGGGATAGATGAGGCTTTGAGCCGAGAATGTGAGAAAGTATTTTTAGAAGTGCAGGAAAACAACTTCGCGGCGGTGCAGCTCTATCTTCAAGCCGGATTTGAGGGGATTGGGAGACGGCTTGAATATTACGAGACGCCGGATGGTGATAAAGAAGATGCTCTGGTGTTGGTGAAAAACCTGGCACAAAAAGCGCTTCCTAGTTAATAAATCGCCAAATTATGTTAAAATGCCTCCAAATTTAAAGGCAATTAATAAAAATGACCATGCAACAAACTGAACTAAACAAGCGCCGCACATTCGCCATTGTTTCTCACCCCGATGCGGGTAAAACCACTTTAACTGAAAAATTGCTCTATTTTGGTGGAGCCATTCAAGTTGCCGGTACGGTTAAGGCACGTAAAGCCAGCCGCCATGCCACGTCTGATTGGATGGAGCTAGAGAAGCAACGGGGTATTTCGGTTTCCACTTCGGTGATGTCTTTTCCTTATCGTGATTGCATTATTAACTTATTGGACACGCCAGGCCATGCCGATTTCTCGGAAGATACTTACCGTACCCTAACCGCCGTAGACTCAGCCTTAATGGTGATTGATGCGGCAAAAGGGGTGGAAGAGCGGACGATAAAATTATTAGAAATTTGCCGTATGCGGCGCACGCCGATTGTTACTTTTATTAATAAAATGGATCGTGAAACACGCGAACCTATCGATATTCTCGACGAAATTGAAACCGTGCTCGATATTCAATGTGCACCGGTTACCTGGCCAATTGGCATGGGTAAAGCGTTTAAAGGTATCTACCATTTGCTTACAGATAAAGTTTTTCTGTATGGTGAAGAGCGCGTTATTGATGGCTTAGATAATCCAGAATTAGACGAATTGCTGGGCGACATTGTTGAAGATTTTCGTGAAGAAATTGAGCTGGTTAAAGGCGCTAGCTATGAGTTTAATCAACAATATTTTTCAGACGGCAAGCTTTCCCCCGTGTTTTTTGGCTCAGCAATGAACAATTTTGGCATAAAAGAAATGCTCGATGCTTTTGTTGATTACGCACCAGCCCCTCAATCACGGGTGACAGAATCACGTGAAGTGTTACCTGATGAAACAAATTTCACCGGTTTCGTGTTTAAAATTCAAGCCAATATGGACCCCGCACATCGGGATCGTATTGCTTTTGTGCGCATCTGTTCGGGTGAGTATAATAAAGGCATTAAGCTGCGACATGTGCGTATCAATCGTGATATGCAAGTGAGTAATGCGTTAACGTTTTTAGCCGGTGTGCGTGAGCATGTTGATGAGGCCTACCCAGGTGACATTATTGGTTTGCATAACCATGGCACAATTCAAGTGGGTGATACGTTCACCCAAGGTGAAGATTTAAAATTTACCGGCATTCCAAATTTTGCCCCAGACCTTTTTCGCCGGGTACAATTAAAAGACCCAATGAAGGCTAAGGCTTTGGTTAAAGGCCTCATTCAGCTGTCAGAAGAGGGTGCCACCCAATTATTTCGCCCGTTTAACTCTAACGATTTGATCTTAGGCGCGGTGGGTGTGCTGCAATTTGATGTGGTTCTTCATCGCTTAAAAGGGGAATATAAAGTCGACTGTGCCTACGAAGCGGTGAATGTTGCCGTTGCACGTTGGGTGCAATGTGATGACGAAAAAATCATGGCCGATTTCATGAAGAAAGCCCATGATAATTTAGCCTTAGATGGCGGTGAAAATTTAACCTATATCGCCCCGACACGGGTTAACTTAAGTTTAATACAAGAACGCTGGCCTGAGGTGCAATTTTTAGCGACTCGCGAAATATAGGAAATCCTATGTTAAAAAATGTAAAAATTTATAGCCTGCTTACTATTGTTATAGCTTTTTATTGTTTCGATTTTTATTTTCGCATGTCACCTAGCATGATTGTGCCGCAACTCATGCAGCAATATCACGTGGATGCACTGGGTATTGCCATGTTTGCCAGCAGCTTTTATTTTGGCTATGTTGTTATGCAAGTCCCTAGTGGGTACTTGTATAACGTGGCTAAGCTGCGCACCGTTATTTTTAGCACCATGTTTTTGTGTACCTTGTGCTTCACTTTTTTTACCTATCTGCACCATAAATACATTGCTTATGCGTTACGATTTTTAATAGGCGCTACGTCGGCATTTTCCTTCGTGGGTGTGTTGATTATTGCCAAATATTATTTTGCTGAAAAATGGTTTGGTTTTATTTCTAGCATAGCCATTGCTGCGGGCACGCTTACCTCGTCTTTATTTCAAGTGATTAGCTCCGCTATTATGGAGCAACATAGTTGGCAAGTGGCATTGAACTTATTTACTGCCATTGCCTTTATACTCTGCGCGGTGGTGTTACTTGTGGCCCCAGCAAAATGCTTAAATGTTAGTGGCGCGTTAGATAAAAAATTCTGGCTACATTTGCGCCAATTTTTTTCTCGGCCAATTTTGTATATCAATGCCTTAATTGGGGGGCTGTTTTATTTACCCACTAGCTTATTTGCCTCTTTATGGGGGATTTCATTTATGGAGCAGAATTATCCCGTTGATAAGCTTAGCGCTGCAACTGGCGTGACAGTGCTATTTTTGGGTTGGGCTGTAGGCTCACCTATTTTTGGCTACTTAAGTGTTTATCTTAAAAATTTACGCCAATTAATGTGTTTAGGGGCTTTGGTGGCCGCGATAGTGAGTGGTTTGTTTTTATATGTCAACATTCAAAGCCTTGTCTATCTCTATTGCTTGTTATTTATATTTGGCGTTTGCTCAGCAGCCCAAGTGTTAAGCTGGAGCGTCTATATTCAGCACTGCCCGGCAGAGATTAGCAGCACCGGCATGGCCATTACTAACATGCTAATAATGTCCGTAGCGGCCGTATTTCAGCTGATTGTGGGTCGATTGTTAGATGCCAACGGCGGACAAATGGATTTTCAAATAGGCCTAAGCCTAATGCCCATTGCCTTATTGCTCACCGCGATTCTCGCCTGGATATTCATTCGTGATTAACGTTATAGAATAAAACCTTGTTCTTCGCCTATTGTTAGTATATGGTCTAATTTATTCATAAAGTAGTATTGAAATGATAGAAACAGAAAAGTTGCAGAAAGTATTAGCTAACGCCGGCCTCGCATCACGTCGAGAGCTTGAAACTTGGATAGCTGATGGTCGCGTCAGTATTGATGGCAAAACTGCAAAAGTGGGTGAGCGCGTTACGGGTGAAGAAAAAATCAGAGTCGATGGCAGGCAGATTGATGTAGGCCAATCACAAAAAACTAATGCTAAGGTAATTGTTTACAATAAGCCTGAAGGCGAGATTTGCTCAAACAAGGATCCAGAAGGTCGCGAAACCGTTTTTTCACACCTACCTAATTTACGCCAAGGCCGTTGGGTCATGATTGGTCGCTTGGATATTACCACCAGTGGTTTATTGTTATTTACCAATAACGGTGAATTGGCACATCGCCTCATGCATCCTTCTTACGAAATAACCCGTGAATATTCAGTGCGTGTTAAAGGTGAAGTAACAGAAGCAATGTTACAAACCTTGCGTGAAGGCGTGGAGCTTGAAGATGGCCCGGCTAAATTTGACACCATTGCCGATGGCGGTGGCGAAGGCCTCAATCACTGGTATATTGTTACACTCAAAGAAGGCCGCAATCGTGAAGTGCGCCGCTTATGGGAATCGCAAAATGTCACCGTTAGCCGCTTAATTCGTGTTCGCTATGGCAGTGTAGAATTACCGCGTAGCTTACGCCGTGGTCGCTGGGAATATATGGAAAAAGAAGCGGTTAAGCAGTTACTGGCCACTGTGAAAATTGAAAGTTAAATGATTTGTCGATTGTTCCAACCCGGAGCAATCGACTTTTTTGTCTACTAACGTGATCTGACAAACCAAAAACATTAATCCCTTGGGTGGCTCTAAAAAGGATGCAAATTAAGGAATGACACAAGACTCAAAGCCATTGTTAATCCTCTGCCTCGGTGCACTCTGCGAACGTTTTGCCTACTTTGGCATCTTCACTATCTTGGTCTTAAAGCTGCATTCAAGCTTCAATTTTAGCGACTCAGCCGCTTTTAGCTTGCTGGGAATATTCGCCGCACTTTTCTATAGTATGCATGTTGTGGGGGGCTATTTGGGTGATAAATGGTTGGGGCAATATCCAGGATTGTTAATAGGGGCAGCGCTGGTTCTTATTGGTAATGCTCTTATGGCGAATTCCCATCTTCATATTTTTTATTTAGGTTTAGCGGTTATAACCATGGGTACCGCACTATTTAAAGTTAATTGCACCAGCCTGGTGGGCAAAACGCAACCCAGCACTAACGACTCTGGCTACACATTATTATATGTCGCCATGAATCTTGGCGCCTTACTGGGCCCGATTTGTTACGGCATAGTAGGAACCCAATGGGGTTGGGCATGGTGCTTTTATATTAATATCGTTTTATTCTCCATCGTATTGCTCAGCCTGTTAAAGGCAAAAATGTTATGGCAATATCGTGTAAAAGCGATCAATGTGCCGATTATTGTGGCTATTCTGCTCGGCTTGTTTGTGCTTATTGCCTTATGTTTTTTCCACAATTTATTTGCAACCGGCTGCATCGCAGCTTTATGGCTAGTTGTGGTTGTGAGCATGAGTGTTTATTCGTTAAAGCAGCCGCCAAAGGTTAAACGAAATTTATTAATGCTATTAGTTTACAATCTGGGCTGCACCATTTTTTTTGCTTGCAGCTTACAAACAGCCACCACCTTAACGCTTTTTACACAGCGCGATATCAGCCGTGTTATTGAAGGGGTAACGCTACCCACCCCAATTTTTAGCGCACTAGACCCGTTGTTTGTAGTGTTATTGGCCCCCATGTTCGCCTTACTGTGGCGACAATTAGCAAAGCGCAATGCAGAATTAAAAACCACGAGCAAAATAGTGTTGGGAATAGGGTTAGCCGCCTGTGCTTTTTTCAGCTTACATCTATCAGCTATCGCCAGCACTGTATCCGCAAGCCATACGGGCTTAATCTATTTAGTACTGGCTTACGCCTTTTTAGGGGCCGGGGAGATTTGCCTCGCGCCAGCGGTGTTAAACGCCATTAATCAGCACGCACCCGAAAAATTACACAGCACCATGATGGGTACGTGGTTTGTGTTTATTGCCATCGGCGGTTTGCTGGCTTCTCAATTATCAAAATTTTCATCGATGAGCGGCGCACAAGTAACCAGCTTGGTTGATAGCGCAGCAATTTATAACCATTCGTTTTTAATAACAGCCAGCACCGCGCTTCTTGGTGCATTTGGAATGTTTTGCTTGAGTTATTTTGTTAGGGCGAAGTAGTCTTGCCAGGGGAATAAGAGCATTAGAGGAACCAAAAAATGACTAAGGGAAAAATATGACAATTAAACTATCGTCTCCAGAAGCAGTGGGAATGTGCTCAACACGTTTGGCACGTATTAAAAATGAAATGCAAGTGCATGTAGATAGCGGTGATTTTGCTGGCATTAGCACGCTTATTGCACGCAAAGGCAAAGTTGTTCATTTTGAACAGGTTGGCAATCGTGACCGCGAAAATGAACTGCCCATGCAAGCCGATACGCTATTTCGTCTGTACTCGATGACTAAGCCTATCGTTTGCACGGCCTTTATGATGCTGTATGAGCAAGGTAAATTTGATTTGCGTGATCCGGTATCAAAATTTATTCCCGCGTTTGCAAACTTAAAAGTGTTGCAAACAGAGTCTGGCGGTAAAGAGACCTTAGTTGATTTGACGCAGCCTGTAACAATGCATCATCTGCTGACCCATACCTCAGGTTTGAGCTATGATTTTTATGAAGAATTTTCAGTGTGTAAACACTATCGCGATAGTAAGCTGCATGCGAATACACAAAATGTTTCCTTGGAAGATTTTGTGAATAAAATCTGTGAATTCCCCTTAGCCTTTCAACCCGGTGCGCAATGGTATTACGGCGTTAATGTTGATGTTATCGCAAGGTTGATTGAAATTATTGCAGATAAGTCATTAGCTGATTATCTTGCAAGATAACTTGTTTAAACCCTTAGGCATTACCAACATGAGTTTCTCTTTGTCAGAAGCCAAGCAAACGCGTTTAGCAACACTGTATGGCGGCGTTGATATCCTTGGCGAAGATGTGGCCTGGACCGAGGTGTTAGATGTTTGGGAACGTCGTGTTAACCAGCGATTAGACGTTTCAAAAACTAATCCAATTAACGATCCACTGTTCCAGCGCGGCGGTATTGGCTTATATTCCACGGTTGAAGATTATTATCGTTTCGCACAGATGTTACTTAATAAAGGCGAGTTAGGAGGGGTAAGAGTGCTTGCACCCAAAACCGTTGAGCTAATGCACATGAATCATTTAAACAAAGATTTACTGCCGTTAAAGCTCGGTGGTTTTGAGATTCCAGGTTACGGTTTTGGCTTGGGCTCAAGAATTCTGTTGAATGTGGCAGAATCTCAATTGGTAGGCTCACAAGGTGAATATGGATGGGGCGGAGCCGCTAAAACCTATTACTGGATTGATCCAAAAGAAGAATTGGTCGGTATTTTCTTTACGCAATGGATGTGTAACTTTTCAATGGTGGAACGGCAATTTCAAACCTTGGCTTATCATGGGATTATGGATAATCATTAGAGTAAGCAGGGCTTTGTTTGTTCTTAGACTTTGAAAATAAATGAAAAAATACTCGTTGCCTGAGGCGAGCTCATGGTTGATGATTCTATCAACATATTCAATGGGTTAGACTTGTTCATGGTGCTCTGGTTTATTGTGAATTAGGTCTTTTTGTTATTAGAAAATATGCGGTAAGTCTCCACTTGGCTATATTATTTAGTTTGAATGATTGTCTTAAACCATAATCCTGCCTTAATAAACATTGTATATAATATAAATAATAATAATAAATAGTAAGCGTTATGTACTTTGACTCGCATTCATCAAATCTTGTTGGCTTTATCGATATTGAGACCTGTCCACCAGGGCTTGAAAGAATGCGTGGTGGCGGAGGCGTAGCCAGAAAGAAAACAGATTATGAGCTCTATTTTAATAATGCACTAGATGAAATCAAAAAATATTTAACGGGTCATTTTAATTCGGCATATAAAAAACAACGACTTCTCGCTTTGTATTTTGCCATTAAAAATAAAAATCATTGGCAAGCTGAAGTTTTAGCCCTGCAGTATAGAAAAGACATGAGATTTTGTCGCGCATCATCTTTTTCTAAGAATCCCAGTAAATCGATTAAAATTGTTAATGATCTTTTGGGGGTTATTCAAGAGTTTAACCTTGCCACTGTTGCTATTGCTAGGCCTGCACCCTTTAATCCTAAATTGTCGCTGTTTAATACGTTGTTTAAGATTCATCGTCGTTTAGGAATGGGGAAGGTTTTTCGTTTGCCTTCGAGAATTTTTCTTTTAACCGCTTTAAATAAATCACTTTCCAGCAATGATATTAAGAGCTTTATTCAAGTACTGAAAGAATTATTTTCGACAGCGTTTGTTGGAAGGGTGGCAGCTGCGGAAATTAACTATACTGCATTATCCGTTTACACAGAAAAATATCATTTGTTCCATAACCAATGTCATGAAAAAGAATCAATTGGTGGGCTGATTAGTGCAACAATCCAAGCAATGCAACTGTTTTATAGTCCGCAATACCCAGCCACTGTTCGACTATTAACCTCGGTAGAAGATGTGTTTCATCACTGTGTTAATTTTTATCGTCATCATGGCCATGGAGATTCGCAAAGCCAAGAATACTTTGAAACGATTCTATATGCTTCATTTTTAGAATGTAACCATGAATCTTTAAATCAGAACACCACAGTAGAAAATCTTAAGGTTCCGCAATGGATACAGCATCTGTGTTATCAATAATCGCTGTGAATAAGGTGATAATTTATTAACGGACTTTAAACAGTAAACTATTCAAAAATTTAGAAAAGATGGTGCCTGGGGCCGGAGTCGAATCGGCATGGTGTGACCACAGAGGGATGATGTGTTAACACTGCTCAGGACAAATTTTATGCCCTTTTCTGAGCCGTCTCATATTCAACCGGTGAGGTCTCTAACAATACGTTCGGCACCATTACTTCAACGGGAGCGAATGCATATGGTCTCTATGCTTACCAACATGAGATCGGCAGTAAGAATGGCAATGTTATTGGAGCTGTAACCGGGTATAGTAATGCCTACGGTATTTAT
>JAWUVP010000073.1:0-20747 GCA_034112285.1 Gammaproteobacteria bacterium | reverse complement strand
TAGAAACGGCAGATAATAATACCTTCTTAATATTATGCCAATCTGACAGCACATTGCACCGTCACCCTAGCTGTAAAATGGCCTATCAGGTCGAGACTGACGATCAAGCATTCGCATTCTATTGCAATGGCGTTGCTTGGGGCATTGAAAATGTTGATACGCAGCTAATTCAATTGATTGCAAATCATCGCATTATCTCAACAAAAAACTTATCTGCTTACCTCGGCAGCACGGCTAATCAACATTTTTTGCTTGAGCTATGGCAATTGCAGTGGCTGCAATTTTTAGATGAGAATATAGGGCCGTCAAAAATTAGCACCGAAAATTGAGAAGCCTCTACTTGAAAAATTAATCTTCAAATTAAATATTTAAGAGAAAGCAAATAAACAAGAAGCATCAAAACTTGGGTTCCAGTCATAAGTGCAACTGCCTTTTAGGGGCACTGTTGCGCTAACGTAAGCACGAGACCAGCTGAGCCAAAAGCTCGTGGTGTGTCAGGAAACATATTGCGAGATAATTGATCTAAAATAATAATTTCTGCCAAACGTTCCTGGGCACTATTTATATGGAACTGGTTATTTATAAACCAAATTTCACCCTTTGCATTCAAATAAATTTTCACCAGGTTAAATTAATATTTGGCTGTACTACAAAGGTAGCTAGATTTAATATAGCAATATGCTATTATTGTTTTTTTAACGATTTATAGGATATTTGACGTGAACAAAAAAGTATTTTCTACCATTATTATCGCAGGAGTTTTCTCCTTTATTGCCAATCAAAGTTTTGCTACAGAACAAACTGATACACCAGATAATTTTTCAGGATTCTACGTTAATTTAGGGGCTGGAATAAATATAAACTCAATGTCTAATGATACCAGTAAGTTACAGTATGAAGATCTAGACCCTGAAGATGCGGATGAGGCGATAAATTTTTCCGACAACAAGCATAATCTCTCAGCATCACCAATGGCGCTTCAACTTCAAGGTGGTTGGGGAAAAATATTTAAACAAAAATATTATTATGGCGGATTTCTGGGTATGCAAAGCGCAAATTTTTCAGAAAAGACAACGAAGACTTCTCTTTTCACGCAGAAGGAAACCAATCAGACTGAAAACTACTCCTCAGACAAGATATTAAATGTAAAACAAAACTCACCAAGCTACATGATGGGGCTAAAACTTGGTTATTTGCTGTCACCTAAAGCTCTACTTTGGGCTGGTCTAGGCGTATCAGAGACGACACTAAAGTTATCAACAACAGAGCAGCTTTCTGGAACTCTTGAAGTGCCAGGTGAAGAAAAACTTGATCTATCATCAACCCCTGCACATTATGATAAGTCCGCTAGCGTGATAGGTATGTCATACGCGGTTGGCTTTAACTATAGCTTTATGAGCCATTGGAGCAGCTTCGTTAATTATACCCTCACAAATTATCAAAGTGTTAACTTTAATAACACATCAAACATAACAGGTTCTTCTGTTGATGGAGGGGCGCCTGAAACCCACAAAATGAAGGTCACTTCGAATCAGAAGGTTTCATTGTTTACCCAAAGTATCATGCTGGGTGCTACCTATCAGTTCTAACTTCTCTGTTTAGGAATTATTGCAGCATCATCGGGCGACTATTACCCGATAATGTTGCAGTAAAGCTCTGCCTTCGTGAGAAATTCAATATAAAATAATAAAAAATTCGAGCTTAATGATCAAAAAAATATGGGTTTCATCAGCATTTGAGCAGAAAGCTCTCCATTTCATTTCTACGGTACATCATCAGTTCTCGATAAACTTTTAGCTTCTGTTTTCAAGGTGCAAACGAGCCATCACATAAATTCGTTATATTGGGACGGGTAAGCTTTAGAAAATTTTTATTGTTAAATAAACAGGAGCTATTTAACTTTAACGATCGAAAAGCATTCCCTCTAAATATTAGCCGTTAGCGTTAAGCGATTAGCGGTGTTTGTTAAGATGGTTGCCGCCAAAATCGTTAAGCTACATCCTTCAAATTGTCTGAAATTTGTTCATTTCCCTCTAGCTTTTGGGGTTTTGGTTTTGCCTTGCCACGTTAGGCCGCACCCAATTTCGGGTGTTTTAGACCAGCGTAGCGGTTGCTTTAGTTTGGCAGCTTCATAAACAGTTTGTTGGTTTTTTAATATCGCCACAGGATCGCCGGCATGTCTTTGTTCGGGTGTCACAAATTTCAAGGCGCTATGCAGATGCTGTTGATTGTACCAAGAAACAAATTTTTTACTCCATACTCTGGCATCTTAAATCGTATCGAATTTCGATAGTAAGCGCATTACGGGGTCAGATCTTGAAATCTGATATCAAAATATTATTTATTTTTAACTTATGAGGTCAAATTTCAAGATCTGCCCCCCCCCTATTTTTCTAATTCTCCCAAGCTCTAAAACCAGCAAGTTGAACAGGCTTCTCGCCTTTTACATTCTCTATTAAAAAGATGGTTTTGCCCAAGCCAGCCTGTTAAAATGGCGATCTCATTAAAAAGGCCTAAAACAATGCGCACCACCCAATACCTACTTGCCACCGTCAAAGAAGACCCAGCCGATAGCGAGCTGATTAGCCAAAAACTCATGGTGAGAGCTGGCTTAATCCGTAAGCTTTCTTCAGGCATTTTTAGCTGGTTGCCGCTAGGCTTTCGCGTGTTGACTAAGGTCGAAAACATTATTCGCGACGAATTGACCAAAGTGGGCGGCATGGAAATTAAAATGCCGAATGTGCAACCTGCTGAGTTATGGCAAGAATCCGGCCGCTGGGAATTATATGGTAATGAATTATTAAAAATTTATGACCGTGCCGAACGAGGTTTTGTGTTTGGCCCTACACATGAAGAAGTGATCACCGATATTGCACGCAGTGAGTTACGCAGTTATAAACAATTACCGTTAACCTTGTACCAAATTCAAACTAAATTTCGTGATGAAATTCGCCCACGTTATGGCGTGATGCGTTCGCGTGAATTCATTATGAAAGATGCCTATTCGTTTCACATTGATGATGCGTCATTAGAGGAAACTTATCATGCTATGTATCAAGCTTATTGCAAAATTTTTACGCGCATGGGGTTAGACTTTCGCCCGGTTGAAGCCGACTCCGGCGCCATTGGTGGCGACACCTCGCATGAATTTCAAGTAATTGCCGACGTCGGTGAAGACACGTTAGTCTTTAGCGATAAGAGCGATTACGCCGCCAACGTAGAAAAAGCTAGCGCAGCCTTGCCTGCCGCTCTGCCTGCGCCCAGTCAAGCCTTAGAAAAAGTGGCCACGCCCGATACTAAAACCATTAAATCGGTTTGTGAGCATTTAAACTTGCCAGAATCCAAATCTATTAAAGCTCTGTTGGTCAAAGGCCAGGACGACGCCGTGGTTGCCCTCTTCTTACGTGGCGACCATCAATTGAATGACATTAAAGCTGAACGTCATCCTTTAGTTTTTTCTCCGCTTAGCTTTGTAAATGAAGCCGACATTAAAGCCTCTCTAGATTTACCGGCTGGCTTTATTGGCCCAGTTGGATTGGCCGCAAAAGGCGTACCCGTTATAGTTGACCGTGATGCCGCAGCATTAGCCGATTTTTGTTGTGGCGCCAACGAAGTCGACCAACATTTTGTGGGCGTAAACTGGCAACGTGATTGTGAAACAGGCGAAATAGCCGATTTACGCAACGTAGTGGCCGGCGACGCTAGCCCCGATGGCAAAGGTGCATTGCAAATCAAACGGGGTATTGAAGTCGGTCACATTTTCCAACTCGGCGACAAATATTCCAAAGCCTTAGGCGCCAACGTGCTCAACGAGCAAGGCAAAGGTGTGGCGTTAAAAATGGGCTGTTACGGCATTGGTGTTTCACGCGTAATTGCCGCTGCCATTGAGCAACATCATGACGACCGCGGGATTGTGTGGCCAAAAGCCATGGCCCCGTTTCAAGTAGCCATTGTGCCCATGAATTACCACAAATCACAACGCGTGCGCGAGCTCACCGATAAGTTGTATCAAGAATTACAAGATGCCGGCATTGAAGTGCTGCTAGACGATCGCCGTGAACGCCCTGGTGTGTTGTTTGCCGACATGGATTTAATTGGCATTCCACAGCGGGTTGTCATTGGCGAACGCGGCATTGACAATGGCGTGTTAGAACATAAATTACGTACGGAGAAAGACAATAGCGAAGTGAGCATTGATGATATAGTTCAGACTGTTATACAAGCTAGTTAGTTTATAGTTTATGGATGAGCAACCGGAAAAATTTCGTATTTATTGTGATAAATCATCTGCGAACGTCAGAAAAATCATTCGCTTTATGGGCCGCAAACGCCTCAAGCATCCAGATAATGCAGATTTAATTTGGGTGCGACATCGCTTTGCCAGTTTTTATGACAAGCTCACGCCTTACCAATGCTTTAATCATTTACCCGCCGAAGGTAGCTTAGCCAATAAAGGCACCTTATACGCCCACCTAAATGCACACGCAAAGGAACACCCTGAGCGTGATTTTACTGCCAAGGATTTTTTACAGCCTTCATATCGTTTATATATTCCCGAAGAACGCGATGCTTTTTTGGCGCAAATGCCAGCAGCAGACAGAGAAGAAAATTTATGGATTTTAAAACCTTGTAACTTATCCAAAGGTGTTGGCATTCGCGTTATTTGGAAGCTGAATGACATTAAGCAACAGCTGATTGACAACAGTGGTCAACTGCCTGTAAAAAAGCATGGCCTACAAGACTACATTATTCAAAAATATATTAAAAACCCACTACTACTGAATGGCCACAAATCAGAAATTAGAGTCTATTGGCTAATCGCCAGCTTAGACCCTTTATTGGTATTAATGTTTAACGGCGGCACCACCCGCTTAACCACCTTAAAATATTCATTAGGTGATTACGATAACCCACTGGTACATGTCACCAACGCTTACCAACAAAAAAAGCATCCTGAATACGATTCACTCGCCGTGTTGAAATGGAGCTTTAAAGATTTAGGCATTTATTTTGTGGAGAGCGGCTACACGGATAATGAAAACTATATTGCAGAGGTGCTACTCCCAAAATGCAACGCGATTATTGCCACCGTGGTTGAAGCCATGGCCAGCACTTTAAAAGCAAAACCCGGCACCGGCTTGTGCTTTGGTTTATATGGCGCTGATATTATTATTGATGACAACCTGACCCCATGGTTGGCCGAAGTGCAGCGCGGCCCGGGCTTGAGCCACAGTGATGACGTTAAAAAACATGTTATTCCTGCGATGGTGGCCGAATCGATTAACATTATGCAAGAAGTGCGCTATAAAAAGCTGCATAACTTATCACTCACAGATTTAGAGAGCGCTAGATTTTTTCAGTGGGTAGTCAATGAAGCAAGATGAGCCCTGTTCACCGTTGGATAATGTTAAATATAACCGTGTACACCGATGGATTGCTTGGGCAGGCGCGCAAGGCATGTTTTTAAGCGGTTTTCACTTTTTCATTATTGTTTTGGCAATACCGTTATTGGTTAAGCTATGGGCTATTAGCCATTACCAAGTGGGCCTCGTTGCTGGCGCGGCATTACTAGGCTCTATTTTTGGCTCAGCATTACTCGGGTATTTAACCGACTGCTTTGGCCGAAAGCGTATGTTGATGTTCACCGCGTTAATTATTATATTATTTTCAGTGTTATCTGCCTTTGCCTGGAATGTGTGGAGCCTAATCATTTTTAGATTTTTACTCGGCATTGGCCTAGGCGCCGACTACCCTATTACAGCCAGTTATTTATGTGAAACCATCCCGCGCACCCAGCGTGCAAAAATTGTGGCTTACGCCATGATGATCAATTGCTGTGGAATATTGCTCGGCGTATTAACCGGCTATTTATGCTTATTATTCTACCCACATCTTGATGCTTGGCGCATTATGTTTGCGGTGGGGATTTTACCCGCAGCCTTTATTTTACTTATACGCCTCAACCTACCCGAAAGTCCGCGCTGGTTATTACACAGACAACAACATGACAAAGCTCAAGCTGCCATAGACCTTATTACTCAACAATCTCAACGCTATACTCAAACACAACAAGCAGACTCACACCGCTATGGTAGCTTGTTTAATAAAACCTTTCTTCGGGTAACCTTAGTGAGTTGCAGCGCCTGGTTCTTGATGGATATTTCATATTACGGCCTAGGTTTATTCACTCCTATCGTTTTACAAACACTACACCTAGTTTCCCATGGCGATTTTATTCAACAGGTATTGCTGTTAGCCAAAGCAACCGTGGTGAGCAATGTTTTCGTGCTGGTGGGCGCGTTATTGGCTATTGTGGTGATTGATAAAATCAGTCGCCTGCGTTTGCAGGCTTATGGTTTTATGGGTGTCGCGTTTGGTTTATTGCTGTTAACCTTAAGTCAGTTAATCTCACTGTGGCACATGGCTTTTATTGTATTGGGGGTAATTATTTTCAATATTGCGATTAATATTGGTCCAGATATTACTACCTATTTAATACCGGCAGAAGTTTACCCCACCAGCATTCGTGCTAGCGGGCACGGTTTAGCAACTGCCGCCGGTAAGCTCGGTGGTTTTCTTGGCGTAGTGAGTTTTCCACTGCTGCAGCAGTCTATTGGCACACGTGCGATTTTAATTATGCTGTTCGTATTAAATATTGGCGGTGCATTATTGACCCATTATTTCGGAACTGAGACCCAATCTAAACAATTGTAATGCTAAAGCTGCGCATTCGCTGGACTAGTTTTTGCAATGGCACTGCCCAATTTTATAAAATGCGCATTGTTATCGGCATCCGTCCAGCTAACTTTTACATCTATTGTCTTATATGTGGGAGACGTTTGAGAGACTACCGTCCACAGCCGAGTAAAAACGGTATTACCCACAGTCGTGGTATCTGATAGACCTATTGCCGCAGTAATATCATCGTATGCCACACCATGCAAGCTTGCTATTTTATTACTAGCCAAACCAATAGCATCATACTCGGCTGAGCTATAAACTGTTATTGTAGTTAAACGCGCTTGTAAGTATGCCAAAGCGCCAATACCCGCACCCAGCACGATCAGCGTTATCATTAATTCAATTAACGTAAACCCTTTTTGTTGGCGCATATTAATAATCCTTCCAGCCACTAACATCATAACCCGAGCTATCAGGATCTTGTGGCGTGACATTAATTACATGTTCTATAGTTCGGCTTGCCAAACCATCGGCACTTTGTCCGGTGGATATGATCTTATAAACGTTTGTAGACTGTTCGCTAGACGACACACTGGTTACCTCTCCAGCACCACTGCCCATTGCAGTATTAATAGTTTCAAGATCTAGTTCAGTTACATTTGGGGTTGTGGCGCCGGTTGGTGTTTCAATAACATAGGCTACGCCGTAATTTAACCCGGCTTCTGCTGCATTAAGCGCTTGTTCACCGCGATAATGGCTTTCGACAATCTTATATTTTTGCACACTACGCAGCTCAAATAACAAGGCAAACAGCCCCATTATCAATAACATGACCAGTGCAAGTGTTAAGGCGAACACACCTTGTTGTTTTTGGCGTTGACTAAACATAATCATCCTTTTTAACTAGCAACTCTCTGTGCTAATTTGTACATTTTTTATCGGGGCTGTTTGGGTCAACGTTTTACTCACCGTCGCATCATCTATACGTTGACCTGTTAAGGTTATTGTTAAACTTTGCTGGTAATTACACCCTCCCCATGAATTACCGCTAGGCAATGAATTTAATGAAAAATTCAAGTCTGTTATATTGACTAATTTATTATCTGTTATCGCCTGCCAAGTGCCACTGGTACAGTCCGTAAAATCACCACCCTGACGTTTTTCCAATACACCAATATCATTTTCGGTAGTTAGGCGATACCCATAACGTTCATCATTATTGCTGAGTACGTTAATGTCACCGTCTTTATCCGCATCATAAGTAAATAACGCACAACTGCCCGCATCAGGCCCGGGGGTTAATAAGCGAAAAACACTGCTGATCGTTGTCACCATGGGATTAACCACAAACCACTCTCCCGGTTGTAACTTGCCATCATTTGACATGTTTGTGAACGGAGTTAATGTGATACCCGTTGCTGACGCACCACTACCATTATAGTCAGTAATTTGCACTCGACCATTACCAAAAGCGGGGCCGACACCTAAAATAGGACCAATCGAATTTTCTAGCACACTCGGAAAGTTGCCTGGATTACCCGGTGTGATAACATTACCTGAGCCATCACTATTGTTAATCTTTAATATCGTATCGGTATCCCATTCGAAACTATCATCGCTATCTATATCGGGGACAGCACGCCGAAACTCTCTATTCATTTCACTCATAGCCTGTTCTAGCACAAGCTGCATGTGATTAGTACGCAAACTTTGTAAACCCGTTTGCATGTAAGAAGAATAAATTTTATACGTAGTAATTATTAACGCCGATGCTAGCACCAGAGAAATCATGAGCTCAATCAAGCCTAAACCTGTTTGTTTGCCTCGTTGATTAAACATTTTTATCCTTAAATTTAATTACTATCATCATCGTCGTCGTCGTCATCGTCGTCGTCATCACTGCTGCCACAGCTACCCAGCGTCACTTGATCATTTCTAATCGCCACAGACTGGCTGAGCGTTTTATTAATTGAGCTCGCTTGCACCAATTCGCCAGCCAAAGTGATGTCAACATGAGATTCAATCGTACAGCCACCATTAATATTATCCGTTTCAATGCTGCTCATCACGAAATTTAAGGTCGTTACGTCTACGGTTTTATTATCAGTAATGCTCGCCCAAGATCCCGTGCTACAGCTAGTGAAATCGCCGCTAGTCCGTCGCTCCACCTTTCCAACTCCACCACTGGTGGTAAGTCGAAATCCATAGCGTTCATCCGTTGAGCTTGAGTCAATGTCACCATTTTTATTCGCGTCATAACTAAAAAGAATGCAGCTGCCCGTACCGGGCCCTGGTGTTGTAACACGCATGACATTGTTGACCGTCACCACGTTAGGATCAACCACAAACCACTCGCCTGGTTGTAATTTTTTATTTCCTGGCATGTTAGTAAAGGGGACTAAAACCGTACCCGTAGCTCTTGCACCCGAGCCACTATAATAAGTTAACTGCACACGTCCATTGCCATGTTCCGCATAGGCTCCAAGAATAGGCCCTGACGAGCTGGTGCTAATAGTTGGAAAACTACCGGGGTTTCCTGGCGTGATAACATTACCTGTGCCGCTAGGTTCATTGATTTTTAACACCATGTCAGTGTCCCAAGAAAAACTGCTGTCGGCAGTCATGTCCGGAGAAGAACGTCGAATCTCACGGCTAATTTGCGCCATGGTTTGCTCTAAATCCAGCTGCAAACGGCCTTCATTTAACGTTTCAAGACCACCGTGTACATAAGAAGAATAGAGTTTAAAGACACCAACAATTAACACCGCGCTCAACAGCATTGAGACCATGAGCTCAATCATGCCTACACCACGCTGCTTAAAGCCTAACATGATGGAAACCCCGCAATGTTGTTGGAGCAATAAGTGATGGTACCAAAGTCAGTCAGCGTCACAGTTGCTGCTTCGCTATTACTATTGGTCAGTGTGAACGTAATCGGTGAGGTGCTCATGCCCGCTAAGACTTTACCTTGCATAGCACCAATTGTTATTTCGCCACTCATGTTATTGGTTGCTAATGAGATATTGGGATAACCATCGACGTTGCGCTCATAAAGCGCGCTGTTAACTTTACAGGTCGAACCGCCACAGGTGCAACCTGTCGAACTTGACAGACCATAACACCAGCTGGCGCCGGTGCTGGCCACCAAATAAACCGGTGCACCACTGCTAACCGCTTCGTTTTTAGCAAGCAATAAATCGCCATACAGCGCTTCGACAGCCCCACGCAAACGCGTGTTATCAACCGACTCACCCATGGTGGCAAAAGCCACGGTCATTAGTATGCCGATCACCGCTATGGCCATCAGTAACTCAATTAATGTAAAGCCAAGTTGTTGCCAACCGGCCATTTTTGTCTTAAACATGGCAATCCTCGCCAATTACACTCATCCCTGTATAATCAGTATAGTTCACAAATGGCATTTTTGCAGATTTTTGCAACCTTATCATTTTGCCAAGCAACTGATTTTATTGGAGATATTTATGCGCAAGACTAGTAACATATCACTAGATAACGGTTTTACACTCATAGAGCTTATGATTGTGGTCTTTATTATCGCCATTTTGGCTATGATTGCTGTACCGAGCTATCAACACCACATTCGAAAAAGCCGTCGCCAAGAAGGCGTTAGCGAGCTGCTACATCTGCAAGCCTTGCAAGCAAAATACCGCGCCACCAACACGACCTACGGCACCTTGGAACAAATTGGCGGCAGTAGCAGTAGCACCTACTACAACTACACCGTCACCGGCAACACCACCACAGCTTACACGCTCACAGCCACCGCCAAGGAGGGCACCTCGCAAGCCACAGACACAGAAAACAGCACCGCCTGCACACCGTTGTCACTAAACCAGGACAACACTAAACTGCCCAGTGGTTGTTGGACTAATTAACTCTGCTAGTTAAAAGTCACCATTGCCTAACCTGCTAAAGATCTTTAGCATGGAGCCATGCATAAAAAACATGGCTTCACTCTTATTGAAATATTACTTTGCTTGAGCATTTTCGGCGTTGCCATGCTTGGGTTGTTGCGCCTGGATGTGCAATCACAAAAATTATTGCGTGAAGCCAGCACCAATCAAACCCTATTATTCAAAGCAATTAGTGAACATGAACACTAAAGGCTATACTTTAATTGAAGTAATGTTATGTTTAGTGTTAAGCAGTGAAATGATATTGGCGGGCATGCTGTTGTTGCAGCGTAGCCACCATTTTAGTTTGCAAGCAGAGCAGCAGGTGGAGCAATTGCAGCAGCATTATTATGCGTTGCATAACCTGCGTTATATGTTGAAAATGGCAGGTTATTTTGTGTGTCAAAAGCCCAATGCCGCGACGTTTTTCAACCACGCTTCTCTGGTTACCAACAACGGGTTACTACTCACTACCGCCGATAATTCTAAAACTAACTTTTTGAACGATTTGGCGCCGCACTCCCCTGTTATCATTAGTGAGTTTTCAGACCCACATTGGCAATTAACCACTTTACCAATGAAAACCACACAAGCCCCAATAACCTTAGCGCATAATTTGGCTAATCGCGGGCAGAATATAATCATTAGCAATTGTTTGCAGAGCGATCTATTTAGCACCCTCCAAACCAAAAAAATTATTCCACGACAAACCTTAAGCATAGCTTACCAAAAACACAGCTTTGTGAGCGCGGTGCAAACTGAATATTTATATCTGCGAAAAAATCAGCACTCGCCTGGCTATGGTTTGTATTTAAGAATCAATAATCAACGTGGCGAAGAATTGTTAGCGGGCATAAAAAGTATGGCGGTTAATTTAGTGGATAAAAAGTGGGTTCAACTACAATTAGCCTTTATTAAAGGTAAACCGTTAAAATTCACGGTTCGGTTACGCAACTTATGAAGCAACAAATGGGCTCGACCCTGGTGGTGATGTTAGTATTATTGAGCGCCTTGGCGGCGCTTAGCTTAGCGAGTTATGAATACAGTTTGCAAGCTTTACAAACCAGTGCGGGTTTATTGCGCCACCAACGACGCTGGGAACAAACGGAGCGCTGCTTGTTGCAGCGGCCGGTGTTGCCGGTTAACACACAATCATTAACGCTTAACCCGCTAAATCAACCCTTTGCTTGGTGGCAACAGCAGGCCAAACAATGCAAGCCTGGTGTTTGGCGTTATGTGCAAAGGGTAAATGCGCAGCTTGTCATGGTGAGTGTGTTTCAGGTGCCTGATATGATGTTGCAGGCTAGTTATGCGCAGGTGGGCGATAAGTTTTCGCTTTTGGATTGGGCAAAAGGCGGGTAACTTTAATTGCCTCCCTTTTACAGGGAGGCAAGTTTTATTACGCAGCCATTTTGTTAACGATGTGCGCCTCAAAAGTTTTTAGTTGCGACTCTAACTTCCATTGCAATCTTGCTTTTTCGCTATGCGCTAAAAATATAGCGCAATCACCGGTTGGGTGAGCAGCACCGAGTGGTTGCCCTTTGCAAAACTTCACAGGGGTAAAATCATCTAAATTAGCCCACAAGTTTTTACCTGGTAAAAAGCTATAAGTGGGAACATTGCGTGCCATTTTTTTTATTTGCGCGTAAGTTAAATTATAGCGTGTTACTGCTTTATAAAACTCATTGGTTAAGGTCGTACGTAAAATTCCTTCGTCATCAGTCGATAGCACCACTGGCACATGATAGTGCAAATATAAAGGTAATGGCTGTGTTGGGCCTTTAATATCAAGTAGCTTTTCATTGCTGGTTAATAATGTTTCCACACAAATGTGCTTACGTGCCATTTCTTTTAGCGTGCGAATACCGTTTGTTTCATACCCAATGTCAACACCATGGCCTATTCTTTGTGCACCGGCGATATTGATAGCTTGCTCAACATGAGTGCGCATAAAGTTTGGCGCAGCTTCTTCTAATGATAATTCCCCAGCATGTAAACGCACATGCACACTTGGGTACAGCTTATGTAAGAAATGTATCATCTGCATTTGTAGCGTGTAATCATGATCCGCATTATAATCATTTTCTGGGCCGACCAAATCCACACCAAGTACCAATGGGTTGACTTTAGCCACTTCAAAGGCAATGACTAATTGTGTAAACACCGTGCTCGGTGGAAAGTTACGCATAGCCGACAATAAAAACCGTGTTTTTACTACGCAACCTACCGTGGCATGCGCCGTGCCGCAGCGCATAAGATGTTGAGCTTGCGTGTAATCCATTTTAATTGATTGGCTAATACTATTCACCATGCTTGTGGTGTTGGTAGCTTGAACGGCTTGATACATTTTTTCCAAATTGTTTTGCTCGCTAATTTGGCTGCCTAGCAAAATCATTTTTGGCAAATCTAAAATGGTGACCATTTCCATATAGTCTTCATGCTGCGTACCGGCCCGTTGTATTTCATCGGCGAGCATTTGCCCGCTGTATTGTTCAACTACAGGTTCGGTGCCGATAAAAAATTGGAAAAAGTGGTCGTTGGTTTTTACACGGTTAGAATAATTGCTGGTGAGTGACCAATTGTTAATGAGTGTTTGGTAAAGGCTAGGATTGCTAGCAATATTGTTGAGCTGATCTTTATCGCTGCAAAATTTGTTATCCGACTGCACACCTAAAAGAGCGCTATTGTAGCAAAAATTTGAGTTACGCAAATCGTAAGCCATATTTTCAGGGTAGGTTGAGCCATCCCAGTGGTAGTGGAGCTCACCGCCTTTGGGCATATTTAGCAGAAATAATCGCAACCCCATGGGGTTAGCCTTCAGGTTCTCAAATAACTGACTCACACCACCGGCCTGGGTTTGGGCGGACAATAGAAAAGGAATAAATAATAGCAAAATCACTAAGCGGAACATGGTTAGCCTCAAATAAAAAAGCGCTAGTCTATCAGCCTGCGAAGCGATTGCAAGGCATATCATTCCCACAACGCAGATGCTATAATTGCGCGAAATTTGTTACGAGGACCCCACATGACTTTCTTAGCCCATTACGCTAGCTTTTTGCTCAATACGGTAACCATTGTTGTTGCCATCATCATTATATTGCTCACCATAGTGGCCTTAGCCAGCAAAAACAAGCTGCAAGCCGACGGCAAGCTGCACATTAAGAAGCTTAATGATCATTTTGATAATGTGGCAGACCACATTAACCAAGAGATTTTGTCTAAAAAAGACTATAAACAATTACAAAAACAGCAGAAAAAAGACGATAAATCGGATAAAAAGCCTAAAAATCGGCTTTTCGTGCTGCATTTTAATGGCGATGTGCGCGCCAATCAAGTTGAGCAGCTGCGCCGCGAAATCACCGCCGTACTCACCGTTGCCACCGTGAAAGACGAAGTGCTAATCTGCCTAGAAAGCCCAGGCGGTGTGGTGCACGGCTATGGTTTGGCCGCCTCACAGTTGCAGCGCATCCGTGAAAAACACATTCCCCTAACCGTCGCGGTAGACAAAGTCGCCGCCAGCGGTGGCTACATGATGGCCTGCGTAGCCGATAAAATCCTCGCTGCCCCGTTTGCCATTATTGGCTCTATTGGCGTGGTGATGCAACTGCCAAACTTTAACAAATTGCTCGATAAAAATAACATCGACTACGAAATACTCACCGCTGGTGATTTCAAACGCACTTTAACCATGTTCGGCAAAAACACCGACAAAGGCCGCGAAAAAATGCAGCAAGAAATTGATGCCACCCAAGTGTTGTTTAAAGGTTTCATTTCCCAAAACCGGCCTGAGGTCAATATTGAAGAAGTGGCAACCGGTGAACATTGGTTCGCAACTCAGGCATTAAAACTACAATTGGTCGACACCATTATAACGAGCGATGATTACTTGCTACAAGCCAGCAAAAAAGTGGATGTATTCATGATTAAAACAGCAACCAAAAAATCATTATTGCAAAAGCTAGGGAAGTCGGCGAGCTTGAGCGTTGATGGGGTGATGTCAAAAATTCTCGGTAATCAATTGACCTAACCACTGCTGTTGTTGTTGTAGATTACTCCAGCAAGCTCTTTAGGAGCGTGTGTGAAATTCTTCAACAGAACAACAACCCCACTCACTGCGTTAATTGCACAGAGTGTTCCACCTTTTGCAGGCAAAACATAATGAACTGCGTGCCCCCCTAGCGCTACTTCTACGCGCGCACCAACAGCAGAAAAAAATACCAACGCACCCGGTTCAGCAACACCAGGTTTTATTAAAACAACCCCATCAGCTCCCACTGGACACAAGATTGTATTTTCAGCTATTTTACCCAATTTCAGGGGAACAAGTGCTTGCGATTTCGGTAGCTCCCTTTTCATCAAAAGCTCTCTCAGCCTTGTCGCTACTCTCGCTTGACTAACAGCTGGAGAACGAATGGGTTTAATTTTTAGCACTCTATGCTGGTCAACAATAAAGGCTGTACCATCAATAAAAGCCGCCATGCACACGTCCAATTTACCCTTCACTTCAGGAAAAAAACCAACAAGTTATTCATAGCAGTACTGTTTAAAGCCCCCGCGATTATCAGCTTGAACTTCTCCATGTTTAGTATTGATCGAAAATAGGTATAGCGCTTTAGTGTCAATAGTTTGAAGGAGGGCTTGCCCGGTCACAGGGCAAACGGACAACAACTTGATATTTTCCCCTCCTAGCCCCAAAGCTAGCTTCCCTTCCCATCGGCCCTGAGAAGGTGTAAATTTTAGCACCTGATATTTTATTGTGCCGTCACGGTGTTCCCAAGTGATTAGCCCATGATTATTAGTAAGAGAAACAATAGCAAGCAGTCGCTTCGCATTTCCGCCATCCAATAGTGCCGGAGCCTTAGAAAAATTCTGCCCTGCATACGGATCAAGGAAAAAAATGATCATATCATTTCCCGTTGTAATGGCGGCGAGTTTATTTCCATCTCTGTTATAGGTAATGTCAAGCACACAATCATCCGCGGTCTTTGCGACATGATTATGCCTCTTAACGGGGCGAAATTTTGCGGCCATTTGCGAAGAGCTTGTTGGTGCAGATTCTGTCTTAGTAAATAAGGCTCTTCTCGGCTTGACGGGGGAAGAGGGAAAATATGATTTGAAAGTTTTAAAAGATCCATTTGAATAGAGTACCACGACTTTATCATCGACTGGATTCAGTATGAATTTTGCAATAGGGTTGTCCTTATCATTGAAACCCCCATCGACAAGCCGCCATACTTTATCTGAAATATCATAGACCTGTAACCATCCTATTTCATACAATATAAATAAAAAAATACCACTGTTACTCATTTCTGTTCTTATAATAACTGATTCCACAGCACCACCAGCAACAGTAATAATGGGCTGCAATTTGAATTGCTCTATAGGCACAAACATAAAAAAATTCCTTCTATTATTTGAATGATAAGTAGATATTTGAAACTAATATCACTTATTTCTTTAAGCTCTTAACTGAGTGTAGCTACGTAATCTTAAGATAAAGTTAATAAAACTTCGAGAGCATACGCGCTTCAGGGGGTACACGCTATAATAAAGTACAAAAATACGACTACAACAGCATAGAATCGTCTCTCAGAATCCCTACGGGTTGTTGGTGCGAGGTGTGTAGCACCAACCTGGAAAAAAAATAATAATTAAAACCGTTCAGACTTATTACGTGTTTCGCGTTTTATGCAATTTTTAAAAACTGTGTCATAATCAAAGCTGTTAGGGGCTGCATTTCGTCAGGATCCCAATGATGAAAACAAGTTGAGAGCTTACCATGGCCTATTCCTCTGTACACAAACTAATTAATGAATCACCTGGTTTTGCCTGTTCTCTGGAAGCGATCACTTTTGCACAGGCCCAAGGCACTTCACCTGCTCAACTCTGTAAAGCGATGAAGATTTCTAAGCGAACAATCGCTATTTTCGGCGAAGCCCCCGACCTATTATTCCCGTCACCCTCTATTTTTACTCTATTAACTTTTTTTAATAAAAACAAAATTCACACTGCCGTTTGTTTAGATACGCTTCGCAAGAAAAAATCTGACTCTAAGACATCGGTAACATCAACGGGAATAATGAAGCTTAACCCAGAGAATGTTCTAGCAAACATATCAAAAGGTCTAACCAGTAAAGAAGTTATTACTAACCATGGCGGCGTTGACCTAACGATTGAGGCTCGCACCCTCTCAGCAGAACAAATTCAATTTTTTATTACGTGCATTCTAGAAAACAGTAATATAGAAAAGATCCCTTACATTTTTTGTGATACGGGTGAAAGCAAAACAGGAATATATTTATATCATTTTATCCGTGCATTAACTGGCTGTGCTCACGAACACGCTATTAACAAGCTTAACGAGTATTCAAAAAGTGCAGCTATGAGCGTTACTGTTTACAAAACTGATCCTATCAAAGAAACGCAGAGCTGGTCTTGCTGGCGAACGCCTTCTACTAGCCAAAATGTTGGCTCAATGGGAGAGCTATCTTTCGGGTTGCGCGCTGCATTGCAGCGTTATGCCAATTCAGGAACCTGTTTGAGTACTTGCAAAGTGCTTACCCGTATCAAACAGAGCTCGGCACAAAGGCTACTCCAAAACGAACAAATCCCGGCAGAGAATTTAATAACAGAAATGCAGCTGATTAGAACAGAATCTCGCAAGCATAATCGTGGCGAAAAAAGCGGACAGCTCTACACCTTATATCTTAATTGCGCCATTGAATTAGGATTAAACCAAGCCACCTTTCTAAGAAATAGCGCTCCCCCTACTTAAACAACCCCACCAACGCCGCTAAATAATCCGGCATTTTTGGCCGCTCATACCAAGCCAAACACACTTCATTACAATAAACTTTGCCACGATTCAACTTCACCAGCTCGCCACAGTCTAGCCATTTTTTCACAAATCGCTCTTCTAACACGCTATAACCATGCCCGTCGGCCACCAGCTGCGCAATCGCCTCCGGATGATTCGCATAATGACGCTGGATGGCATCGTCATGCTGCAGCTCAAAATGTTTAAGATAATTTAACGTCACGTGATCACTTTTTTCAAAGTCGATAATTTTTTCTTGTGTTAAAATATCGGCTAAGCGGCGTTTACGCCATTGGCTACTGGCCACTAAAATATATTGCTCGGCTTGCAAACGCTTATATTGCATTTCCTTGCTTAATTGCACCTCGGGTAACAACGCAAATTGCACCTTACCAGTTTTGAGTAATTGCTCAGCTTCGTGCTTATCATCGTAAATCAAATTAAACAGCACTTGTGGGTAATCATGCATCACCTTGCTAACCGCAGGCAACACCCGCGTTTGCAACAAACTTGAAGGCCCTACTAAGCTTACCCGCACGCTAGTTGACATGCCCATGCCTTTAATTTGCGCCAAGGCTGCGCCCTCCAAGGCTTTGGCTGACTGGCAGTAACGCAGTAAGGCCTCACCTTCACTGGTCAGCAACATACCGCGCCTGGAGCGAGTAAATAAGCTGGTGCCCAGCTTACCTTCCAAGCCTTTTAAGCGTTGGGTCACGGCCGTTTGGGTTAAAAATAGCTCATCTGCCGCGCCATGCACACTGCCTTGCTCACTGATAGCCGTAAAGGCTTGTAATTGTGGGTCCATTAAGCTCATTATATTTCATCACTTGATTGATTTAATTCATTATACTTATAGCAAAAGTCAATTATGATAGCAAGCTGAGCAGACAATAAACGCCTAGGAAACCAATATGTCAAAAAGAACAATCGGCCTTTTCACCCTCACCTTGCTGATGACCGGCGCCATTGATAGTGTGCGAAACTTACCCACCACCGCCTTATTTGGCCCCAGCCTTATTTTCTTTTTCATTGTGGGTGCCATTTTCTTTTTGTTACCCACCGGTTTTATCAGTGCTGAACTGACCTCAATGTTTAAAGACAAAGGCGGTATTTTTGATTGGACCACCATGGCCTTTGGCGAAAAAATAGGGGTGCTGGCCATTTGGTTGCAGTGGATTAATACCATGGCGTGGTACCCCACGATTCTTTCTTTTATAGCCGGCACCGCCACCTATTTAATAGACCCCAGCCTCGCGCAAAATAAAGTGTATTTAGTCAGCGTGATTTTGGGCGTGTTTTGGCTACTGACCATTATTAATTTACGCGGCTTACGCGTTTCGGCTATTTTTGCTAGCTGGAGTGGTTTGATTGGGATGGTTATTCCCATGATGTTAATCGTGGTGCTAGGCTTAATTTGGATTTTCACCGGCAAGCCGTTGCAAATACATTTTACCTGGCACGCTCTGCTGCCACACTTAGACAAAAGCACAAACTGGATTTCATTAACCGCCATCATTACATCGTTTTTAGGCATGGAACTAGCCGCCGTGCATGTGAAGCAAATTAATAACCCACAAAAAACCTTCCCTAAAGCGCTAATGATTAGCGTAGGCTTTATTTTAGTCAGCATGATCTTAGGCTCATTAGCTATAGCGGTGGTGCTGCCGGCTAACGACATTAATTTGGTAGATGGCATCATGGAAGCTTTTAACCAATTTTTAAGCTACTACCACTTGGCTTATTTACTCCCCGTGTTAACGATAATGATTTTATTAGGCAGCCTGGGTGGCATTATTAATTGGCTCATATCGCCCGCCAAAGGCTTAATGCAAGCCGCCGAACTGGGCTATTTACCCAAAATATTTGCCCAACAAAACAAACACGGCGTTTCCAGCGCGGTGCTCATTGCACAGGCCATATTAGTGACCTTTGTCTGCTTAGCCTTTTTATTCATGCCCAGCGTGAACGGCTCGTATTGGTTACTAACCGATTTAAGCACTGAGCTGTACTTAATTATGTACATATTAATGTTTGCCGCCGCACTCACCTTAAAAATAAAAAACAAACACCTCACTCCTTCTTTTCAAGTGCCTGGCAAAAAGTTTGGTTTCTACACTTTGGGAATATTCGGAATTTTAGGGTGCCTCGTCAGCCTCTACGTCGGCTTTTTACCCCCGAGTAATATTGATGTGGGCAGTGACTTACACTATGTAATCACGTTTTCCACCAGCATGGTGATTATGGTGCTGCCGATTTTTGGGCTTTATGGTTATAAACGCTTTAGACGTTGCTAGACTCGTTGAAGTATATTCGCCACTATTTACTTGGCTTTTTTTTGTTAACCGAAGCTACCGCCCGATGGGTTTTACAAACCGGCTTGTGGCTCTTCCAATCAGATTTTTGACATGCTGCGCTGCAATAAACAACTGTTCGGCATCCAGAACAGTTTCTTTTTGCTGGTGTGCCGCATACTTTACATTTCGAACCTGTTGAAGCTTTGCTTGAAGCGCAGCTGGCAGCAGCAGCTTCTGCATCGGGCATGGGGCCGGTATGATCAGTAATCTTGGTGCCCGCCAGAAACTTCAAATAGTCCCGTTTATGTGCCACGGTTGATGTAGGTTGTCTGCAAAATGGGCATCCCTGCCTTGTTTCCGCCTTCTCATTACAGTCGCCGCACAGACCATAACAACCGCATGGGTACACCAGATAAACAGCCTCCAAATCGCAACAAATCAAGCACTGTCGTTGCGGACTCAGAATCTCAGCCGATGTTTGCTTCGCCGTTTTAATCTTTCTCACGTCCTGTTTTGAAAGCAGAAAACGAGTCTTTTCAAGATCTTGCTTGCGGTAATTTAGCAGTGGACTAGAGTACGTTAAGTCAACAAAAATAAAATCTTCCCTCTCCAATAGCTGTGACGGACGAATTGATACTTCAATCACAAAATCAGCTTCATCAGACGTCTCACCCAACACACAAATGTTGAGATGAAAATTAAGTGCGCGCTCAACCTCTTTGACGGTAAAGCGCAGTTTCGGGAGTGCTAGCATTAAGCTGTCAGTTCTCTCCTTAATAAATCGGGAAAAAATCTTAGGGGATAAGGCCCCGTAATAGTCCAATGCATTCGTCTCAAAAGGCTCCTCAACGACCACTTTTTTAAACTTAAGCAATTCTTGAGAGACGAGGTAATCGGCTTGGCCATGTTCACCACCCGCTGTGGGTTTAACCAGATATTGTTTAGTTGAACATTTATAACCAACAATAACAACATCCAAACCGCGCCCCTGCTCCACAACCTTACTTCCAACCGGAAAATCTAGGCTCACAGCCTGCG
>JAWUVP010000072.1:0-12452 GCA_034112285.1 Gammaproteobacteria bacterium | reverse complement strand
CCATTATTATGGGCCGTAAAACCTTCGACTCTATTGGCAAGCCATTACCCAAACGCCGTAATATAATCATCACGCGTGATAAAAATTATACAGCCCAAGGCTGCGAAATTTATTACAGTCCAGAAGCGGCACTTGCTGCAGTGGAAGATGAGCCCGAGGCCATGGTGGTTGGCGGCGCAAATTTATTTCGTACTATGTTGCCAAATGCCACTCGCTTATACCTCACAACCATTCACCACAGCTTTGAGGCCGATACTTTTTTAGATAAAATAGAATTAAGTGCCTGGAATGAAGTGAGCTGTGATGCGCATAAAGCTGATGCTGTTAATCCGTTTGATTATACGTATTGGGTTTATGAGCGTTAAGGTTCATCTGCGCGGAACTTAAACAAACTTGAGCAAAAACTAAGCATGCCGATATAAGCTATAATTTTGAAACACCGCATTTATTAGCTACTGGTTAGCTGCCACACAGGCACTCTAAAACTAGAAACGTCGTCTCCCCAAAGCTTGCCAGCCTAATAATATGAAGTTTATTATCTGCCGAATTCAAAAAATCTTATTTAAAACAAGCTGTTGCGTGTAGGAACCGGTCAACGATTTGATTTTTGTTGAATTTTATAACCAGGTGGTTAACATTGCGTTAATCTAGGTAAGCTATTATAGTGGCTAGTAACTATCTGTAGATAGACCGGTATAATAACTAGGTAAAATCAATGCCCAAAGATCATCAAGCTCCTCCACAAAAGCCATCCCGCTTTGCCCGACATCACAGTTATTCACAAACACCAGCTACGCTATTTTCTGGTGTCTCAGGTTTTCACCTTCTTGATCACAGCACGACGCAATTAAACGCTTTGATAGACCGTTATAAAGCGGGCTACCCCGCGGATGAAACTATGGTGCGGCAGGAAATTTTGAAGCGATTTAGAGGTTTTGAATTAAAGACGATATTTAAGCGTTGTGAACAGGTCAAAGTAACAAATAGTGATGATAAACGTATAGAGCTTTACATTACTGTTATTAGTCACGCAATGAGGCGTTTGACGCTTGATGGCTTTATTAGCAGTGCTGCAGAACATCTTGAAGAGTTATCCAGTGATTTGGAAAGCAATTTAATTCGGTCCACGCCAACCGCAAAAATAATTGAGGCGCACCTTTATGAGATGAAAATTAATCAGCCTGGTCAATTCGCTGAGCTGAAATTAAAGTGTCAAAGCTCTGAGTATGGTTCTATTAATATAGAAGAGAATAAAATTGATAAGCTTAATTTTATCCTTACAAATGTAGACGCTATGACAGCACAAGCAACACAAATAAGCAGTGCGAACAGCGAAGTAAAATTTTATCCAACGGCTGAAGTAAAAAGTTATTACGACTACCTCAGCTGTCTCGATTGCTGCAATGTGCCCAGCACATTGTTAAATTATATTTATTACGGCATGTTCTACAGCGTTGATTACATGCGCCGCTTTACAATAAGCTGCACAAGCTGGTCATTGAAAACTCATCCCGTACTAAAGTTAGGCATTACCGCGCTTGGAGCGGGCACCGCTTTTATTGGTGTTATGGATGCGTTGGTTGGCTTAGGCGCACCTGTTTTTGCGGGTGTAGCAGCGGGTACCACGGGTATGTTGATTGCTGGAATGGTTAACATTTTGGCTTCGTTAGATTTAAAAGATAAACGGTTATCTCCCAAGGCGTTGAGTATAATTTGGTTGGTCAGTGCTTACGCTGCTGCCACCAGTGCCGTAATGGCCTCAAATGCGGGCACGGATTTATTTACCACGTTAAAATATGGCAGAGATGTTCCTGAGTTTCCAACGCTAAGTCATGACACACAAACCGCAGCTGCAAGCTTAGATATTATACTAGCTCTATTTAACGGTTTCACCAGCCTGCGCTCAACCTATGGTGCAGGCGTGCGTTTTGTAAGTGATGCCTCAGATCCAAAATCAAATTATCATAAATTACAAAAAAAATTCACCACACGCTGCGCCATGTATGGCTTAATGTTGATAACGTTAGCGGTGGCCTTGGTTTATTCGGTTTCCATCACAGAGAAGTTAACACAAAAAACGTTTAGAACATTAGTGTGGGAAAACTTAACCATGCTCGGTGTAACGTCGCTGGCAAATCTTGCTACGGCAAGCATTTTTTACAACCGTTCAATTGATTGGTTGTATGGCATGATGTACGACAAAAAATCAGTCAGTTGCGGGCAATGGTTAGCTCGATTAATTACGTTTTTATTGGTTGGTAGTTTTTATGTTATTGCTTCCTACGGTAACGGCAAAGACAGCGGTGAGGCATTGTTTGATAGCAACAAGTGGGCAAATTTCCTAGGTGGATTAATGGTGGGTGGCACGTTTGCCTCAACCTGGTTATCAACACGTAAAATTGCCGATACGCTTGTTGAGAAATGTAGCGGCGATGTGGCTGAGGGTGATGAGATGGTTTAAGGAACGTGGCTTTTGGTGAATGAGGCTTACGCTCATGATTAACTTTGTTCAAAAAGGAAGGGTGATCGAAAAATACTGATCTCTGATAGTGGCTATTAAAATAGCTAAAGCCGTTCACTCATCTCTGTAAACAAGCTGCCGCACCCTTATGTTCGTAATCTCCAGCCCTTGTCCACAAGCCAGGCGCAATGCAAAAAAATCATACAATCTTTTACGAGCCTTTTGACTTTCATAGTGATAAAATTATAATCAAAATTTTTATATAGAACCATAAAGATTTTTCTTCAAAATTGATAAGCTATATTTATGGAACCAATTAAGAGGTAAAATAAAATGCGTTTAAAAGATAACGTTGCTATTGTAACCAGTGGCTCACAAGGTATTGGTGCTGCAATCTGTAAAGCTTACGCACAAGAAGGTGCAAAGGTTATGGTTGTTTATAATAACAGTCAAAGCAAGGCACAATTAATTGTCGATAATATTATTGCGCAAGGTGGGCAGGCGCAAGCTATTCATTGTGATGTCACCCGTGAAGCCGATGGTAAAGCCTTGGTTGATGGGGTGATGCAAGCGCATGGCCGGATTGATATTTTAGTTAATGGTGTAGGCATAGCTAAATTCAAATATTTTGAAGAACAAACTTTAGCGGATTGGGATCTTATGTTTAATACCAATATTCGCAGTGGCTTCATGTTGTCTCAGTTAGTTGTGCCTCAGATGAAACAGCAACGCTATGGAAAAATAATTTTCATTTCTTCTATCGCGGCAAACTTAGGCTTTAAAACCTTATCGGCCTACAGTGCAACGAAAGGGGCAATGCAAGCGTTAGTCAAAACCATGGTGGCGGAGTTATCCGAATATAATATCAATGTTAATTTGCTTTCACCTGGAAGTACCGATACGCCGGGGAACGCACCTTTTGTTACCGATGCAGAAATAAGCGAGCAAATCAAACAAAACACGCCAACTAAAACGGGCTTTATGGCAGCCGAAGATTTAGCCGGCCCGGCTGTTTTTTTAGCCTCTACTGAAGCTAGGGCGGTGCATGGTCTTGATTTGATTGTTGACAATGGTGTGTCGGCAGTATCCGTTTAATATTAGGAGTTATATATGTCTGTTAACCCAAGTGAGTTAGAATTATTTTCAGTGCTAGCACAACAAGTGTCACAAAATGATGTGGATGCAATGGTTGCACCTACGCTTAAGGAGCTTAAAGAAAGTGCTAATGTTTTTTTGCGCTACACCGGGCCTGCTGCGGATGTGAGCTTTGAAGACAAGCACGTGCCGGGCCGAGATGGTTACCAAATTCCAATTCGGGTTTACAATCCTCAACTTGATGCGAGCAAGCCGGTTTTTATTATGTATCCTGGTTGTGGCTTTGTGCTTGATTTATTCGAAGTTAACGCCATTGCGGCATCAAGAATTGCGATGTATGGTGAGATTAAAGTGATTATTGTCAATTTTCGTTTATGTCCTGAAGTGGCTTTACCTGTGCCTATCCACGATGCTTATGATGCGACTAAATATATTGCTAGCCATAGTGAAGTGTTCAACATTGATCCGAATAATATTTATATTGGTGGTATGAGTTCAGGTGCGCATGCCGCCGCTAATGTTGGTAGCATGTCGAGGTCTGATGACGCGCTATCAATTAAAAAACAAATATTACTTAATGGCGCTTACGACCTTACGCAGTCACAGCATGGATATGATGAATATGAAGCACAGGATAAAATTTGCCAACGTGGCCCGGGGATAGACTTCATGTTTGAACAGTATGAGATTTCTAAGCAAGATTTTGCAAGGTCACCTTTTTCACCCTTATTTGAAAAAGACGTGTCGGCCATGCCCGATACCACTTTTTTGATTGCTGAATATGATGGCCTTCGAAATGATTCGGAAGCTTATTATCAACACTTGAAGTCACAAAATAAAAATATTGAACGTGTTATTTTACCCGGGCAAACCCACAATACAATTATTTTATGCGGTGCTATGACGGATGGTGATGACCCAGCACAAACCATTGCAAATATTATTACAAAAAATTAAGGAGCTAACTTATGCCATGCGCTAACATTGGTGATGCAAAGATCTATTATGAAATTTATGGACACGAATTAGACTTAACTGAAGACGGCGTGGTTGAAAGACCAACCATTGTGGTCATGCATGGTGGGCCAGGAATTGATCATACTTTTGAAGTGGAATTTTATCGTGAATGTGCACCTTTCGCGCAGGTGATATTGTATGACCACCGAGGTAATGGGCGCAGTAGTGGCACTGACCCCAAGCAATGGAATCTTACACAGTGGGCAGATGACCTGCACCAATTCTGTGAAACTTTAGGATTAACAAAACCTTTTATTGATGGTGTGTCTATGGGAGGTTGGGTGGCCTTGAATTTTGCCATGCGTTATCCAGGTTATGCTGCGGGTATTATTTTGCGTGATACCGAAGGGCGTTTTGATGTGGAGCGTGTTACCAAGGCCTTTGCTTCACTTGGCGGAGATGAGTACGCTGAAATTGCTCGTAAAGCTTTTGGAAAAGAAATTCCTTCTGCGGAAGTATTTGAAGATTATTTTAGCAAATGTATTCCTCTGTGTTCAAATACGCCAATCCCTGAAAGTTATGTAAAGCGTGCGATCATGAAGCCAGAGCTTATGACGTCGATTCAACAAGAGCGATACGAGTTTAACTATTTACCTGAGCTTTACAAAATAACGGATCCTGTTTTATATTTAACGAATACTATTAGCCCCTGTCATCTGCTTGAAGTGGCAAAAGAAACGGCCGCTGCGATGTCAAATGCGGAGGTAACGTTTGTGGCATTTGATGACTGTGGTATTGTGCAGCATGATGCTAAAGAAGCAGCCATTGCTGAAATAAATAAATTTGTTAGTGAAAAAAATTGCAGGTGATTTATTGAAAAAAGCGAATGTCTTTGCTCGATTTTTTAAGGAGTTTTGTCTGATGCTGCACCTACTTTCTATCTTCAGAAGCAATGCGAATAATTTTATTTAAGCTATAAAAAAACCTCCCGCAGGAGGTTTTTTAGGTGGCGGATGCTTGTTACATTTTGTAAAAGGCGGAAAGCATCATTCTGCCATGACTTAAGTCAGACGTTAACGAACTTTGATTAACTAATAGGTAACCAACGCGAACATCAATTTTATGATTTACTTGATATTGCGTGCCTAGGCCATAAACAAAACCTGCGGCATTCTTTTTTGAACTTCCAAATCCATCCAGATTATAATTAGTATTTGTACTATTTGTACTATTTGTTTTATAGAAATGATAGCCAATTCCTGCGCGAACATAAGCAGAAAAGGCAGTGTTACCGAAAGGAATGTAGCGTAACACCGTTACCGCGAGGTCATAGGTCTGGCCTTTTTGAATAAGTTTTGTTGTACTAACTTGTGATGAAGGTGTTGGGCCATAATCTGTGGCGGTGTTGGTCGTTGTTAATTCGCCACTATTATAGAGACCGACTTCAGTGCCCCAATGTTGAGTAGCACGGTAACCGGCAACTAAACCATACCCCGTACCGACTTTATTATCAGTTGAGGTAATACGACTGTACATTGAGCCGCTATTGTTATAGTTTGAAATTTTATTTTCTGTCTGCTCATTGGGTGCAGCAAGCGCTAAACCGAAATAGCTATGTGGTTTAAAGGCGGTCTGAGGGGTGCTTGGGGCGGCATTAGCAACACTAATACAAGCAATTGATGATAAAACCGTCATGGCGGTGGTAACTTTCTTAAACATTAATGACTCCTTTAATTAATTGTTCAGCACGTGCCGAGCTGCAGGTAAATACGTGGTGATTGAGCTATCGAAAATGAAGCGGGTGTGAATGCTCACGTTGGAACACTACTTTTCGTTCTCAAAGAAATAATTCCAAGAGTGTCATGCTGCGATATAGGGGGGGTCCCTTTATCAAGCAGCGCGTAAATTTAATATAACATGCGTCTTGGTCATTAAAAACTTGTCTAGACTATCCTGGCAACTTTAATGTGGTCACAAAGAATGAAAGCTAGAGCATTTATAGCCAAGAGATGCGCTGGCGTGTATAATAATGCCTGTTGCATTTTCAGATGTATAAAGTGAAAAAAGGATGTTCCACTTGTGATTAAGCCCTATTTAAAATCTATTTTCTTATTGTTAACCTTTGTGTTCAGCTCGATTAGTTTTGCGACTCCGGCCGAGCTAGCTTGTGTTGATCTGGGTGCCACGCCCTCGCTGATGGTGAAGATAACGGGGCAATATTCAAGCACTGCAGCCCCAGTCAGCTTAAGCGCGATGAATTTATCTGGCCTGTCTAGCGCTGCGAATTTACAATTTACCCGCGCAACCCCCATGGCGTTTGGAATGTATGTGGTGAAATTTGATGCGGTTAAAGCTTACAACGGTTGCTACCCGCAATCGTTTCTTGATGAGGTATCAAAAAAGCTAATAGACTCAAATGCAGCCACGGATGTTGAGCCCAATAGAATTATTCACTTAGACGAGCCTAAAAGAGCGCGGGTTGAGCCGCCTCTGCTTCCGCAAGCTACACCAACAGGTTTTAACCCAACTAAACAATATGATTTAACTGCCAATACCGCCGCCGGGGGGATTGATGCGCTGGGTGCATGGAACATTACTCATGGAACTCCTAGCACGCTGGTAGCCGTGATGGATGATGGTGTGTTTGCAAATAGCGCGCTAACGCCGAATTTGGTTTCTTCTGATGCAGTTTCGTTTGTTAATGGCTTAGTGGAAAATACGGCCGCACCGGAATGTAAAGATGGGTTGGCTCACGGTACACATGTGACCGGCACGGTTGTTTCTAGTGGTAATGAAGCTTATGGTGAAAATATTTACGGTGTTGCTTATGGCGCGCGCGTGGTGCCTATTAACATTTTTACTGAAAATTGTTCTGGGTTATTGAATGATGAGGTTAATGCACTCGCTTGGTTAGGAGGAACGCATTACGATACTTTGCCGGATGCGCCAAAGGTTGCTGCGGTTAATATGAGTTTTGGCTCGACGGGTTCTTGTGTCAGCTCTGAACAAACAGCCATTAACTTACTTCATACTGAAGGGGTGTCCATCGTGGTTGCGGCGGGCAATAGGAATGTGGATGTTGCAAGCCAAGGCCCAGCGAACTGCTTGAATGTTATTGCGGTAGCTTCAACCTCGTTGACCAATACACGTGCACCCAATTCAAACTGGGGCAGCGGTATCGCGATTGCGGCGCCCGGCGTCGACATTTACTCCACCACTAACGAAGGTTATAGTACTTTGAGTGGCACCAGCATGGCGTCGCCACACATCGCGGGAGTCTTAGCGCTTGAATATGCTGCTTATCCTGATATTACTCCTGCACAAGCCTTGGCGGCATTAAAGACGGACCCCACGCCTCCTAGCTCTGGTTGCAGCGCACCAACAACTTGTGGTGTTGGTATTGTTAATGCACACGCGGCGGTGAGTGAGGCGGCGGGTATGTCAGTGCCTATTGCCCCTGCTATTTTGGTTGCCGAGCGAAATCCAGCGCAAGAAAATCAGGCGTGGGTGACTTATCGTTCACCAGGCACGGCGCCGGTGGGGCAGAGTTTAAGTGCGGCTGCTTTTCCAGGCAGCACGGTAACGTTTGATGCCGATAATAGTCGCTTTGTCATTAGCAACATTACCACAACGGCTGCAACGCCTTTTACCCTTACTGTCACTAACACTAATGCGGTGAGTGCCACATCTAATGAAATTACTTTACCGGTTACCTCTGGGGCAGCCGCGCCCATTGCGCCGGTTTTAACCACTGCCGAGCGAAATCCGGCGCAAGAAGATCAGGCGTGGGTCTCTTATAGTTCCGTTGGCACGGCGCCAGCCCAGAGCTTAACTGCAGCCGCTTTCCCAGGTAATGCCGTGACTTATGATAGCGCCAATCAGCGTTTTGTGATTAGCGGCATCACCACGGATGATACTGCGCCGTTTACCATTACCGTAACCAATGATAACGCTGAATCTGCTACGTCGAATCAAATTACGCTGCCGGCTACGGCGGGCAACACGCCGCCGACTGCGCCGGTCATCACCACGGCTGTGCGCAATCCAATGCAACTAAATCAGGCTTGGATTTATTATAGTTCAGCGGGCACGGCAGCAATTGGGCATCGCTTGACCTTGAGTGCACCCGACTTGTCCGGCGCTGCCGTGACGTATGATGCCAGTAACCAACGTTTTGTCATCAGCGATATTCAGACGGGGAGGGCCACACCTTTTACCATTACGGTTACCAATGCCAAAAATAGTTCAGCTGTCTCTAATCAAATCATCTTACCTGGAATTTTACAATGAAAAAAACGCTTGTTTCAATTTGTCTTCTGTCAACAATCTCAACCTGCAGTTATGGCCTTGGGTTTTATGGGGGTGTTGCGCTGTCTAGCGAGCAAGCGGTCATTAAGAGTGAGCGAGTTTATCCGTATCCGTATCCGAAAGATTCCAACCCGCAGAAAAGACCAACAGAGTCTTTGGCTTTGTCGACTATCAAGTCGGGGATTATTTTAGGCTACGTGCATGATTTTGGCAGCAGTCGCTGGGGTATTGATGGGCATGTGGACATGAAATTTGGCACAGGTAGAACAACGGCCAATGCCATTAATTGGTTCAATAGTTACCATGCAGAAGAAACCTATTCAATGCGCGCCGATGCCAGCCTAAGCTTGGCGGTACGCTATTTATTGACCGATAAGGTGCATTTGTATTTTGGGCCAACTTTTTCACGGGCTAAATTTTCTATCTCGCCGGGTAGCGGTGGTGGTGGTTATTTAGGGGTTTCAACGGCTGCAAGCTCAACCAGTAAAGGTTATGGTTTCACGCTAGGCACTGAGCTACCCTTATTAAAGCATTTACAACTTAGGTTGAGTTATAGTGCTATTCATTATTCAGCCATGACTTTTGAAGCTATCGAGCCTATTGCAAAAGTAAATTTGCGTCAAAAAATTAGCCCAACCATGCAGGCGTTTGAATTAGGATTAATTTATAGAATGTAGGCTTTCGGCTTAGGCGGGGCCTGCCTGCTGTGGGCATTAATCCAGACGCAGCGCCGTTAATGTGTTGCCCCAAACGCAGCCCGTGTCTATATTTATAGCCATTTCATTATGACTCACGCCATTTAAGGCGGCCCAATGCCCAAACACAATTTTTTGCTGTGCCATTACGCGTGTGGGAAAATCAAACCAAGGCACTAAGCCGTCCGGTGGTTGTGCTAATGGGTTTTTACATTTTAGCTCCAATGCGCCATCGGTGGTGACGTAGCGCATGCGGGTAAAAGCATTAATAATAAAACGATAGCGGGCCATGCTTTCTAGCTCAATAGACCAGCTATCGGGCTGGTTGCCATACATTTGCGCTAATAATTCACGATAAGCCTCGCTTTGTAAAATAGCGCAGATTTCTTGGTTATAGGTTTTTGCCTCGTCCAATGACCACTGGGGCAAAACGCCGGCATGCACGAGGGTGACTTGTAAGCGGGCATCGTGATGCAGCAGGGGTAAATGGCGGAGCCAATGCAGCAGCTCATCGCGCTCGGGCGCCTGTAAAATATCATCTAGGGTGTCACCGGGGGATTGAGTTTGGCTGCCATTGGCGACGGCGAGCAGGTGCAAATCATGGTTGCCCAGCACGCAAACGGCGCTATCACCCAAGCCTTTTATAAAGCGCAAGGTGGCCAAGGAGTCTGGCCCACGGTTGACTAAATCACCCACAAACCACAAGGTATCGTGATTTGGATTAAAGGCAATGTCGGCTAATAATGTTTGTAGCTCGTTAAAGCAACCTTGTACATCACCAATGGCGTAGGTAGACATGGGGGACCTTATTTACTATTATGGTTTAAATTAGTATTATTAAGCTTTTGATTTAACTAGGTATTTTCTGCTTAGTGTAAACACGATAAGTATTAAAACAAACAGTACTACTAAAAACAAACAAAATGGTAGCATACTGTGGTGTGGAATAATGGCCACAACAGCCATGCCGGTGGCAACAAGCAGAGATAATAGCGTGCCATAAATCGCAGTGGCCACGCCAGTGTATTGCTTGATGCTTTCATAAGCCATGCCAGCAACTGCCGGGTAAATGACGCCTTCAGCAAAAAACAATAAGCCCATGGGCAGCAAAATGCTGGCCAGGTGGTGGGGGGCAAAAAGGTTGGCCAGCAGTAAGGTCAGCACGCTTAAGCCACAAGCCACCAAGCTATAATAAATTATCGTGGCCTCACCTAAGCGCTGCACAAAACGGCTGGTAAACAGCGAACCGAGCATGCCAAAGAAGGTTATGATCAAAATCAACCAGCCAAAGCTAATGGGGCTAAGTTGAAAGTTGTTTTGTAATATAAAGGGGGCTAATGTTAGGTATGACATAATCAAGGTGCCGCAAAGGCCGGCCATGCTGGCAAACAAAATCAGCTGGTGATTTTTTAAATGGCAGAGTAGCGCTGTGCCAAAATGTTGCTTTTCATCATTGGCTGAGGCTGGCCGGGTTTCGGGCAAGAGTTTCCAATTTAGAAAAGCTGAAAATGCACAAATGAGCAAAATGGTTTGAAACTGCATTTGCCAACCCGAAAAGTGTTGAATGTAGCCGCCAAACATAGGCGCTATTAAGGGCAGAAACGCCCAAAGGCTAGAAAAAATGCCTGATATTTTACTGAGCTGAGTGCCCCGGAATAAATCACGAAAAGTACTACGCAAGCAAACTTGCAGCCCGCCCCCCATGCAACCTTGCAGTACACGCCAAACTAACAGCAGCGTGATGCTACGGCAAAAGATAATAAGCAAGGTGGCCACTAAAAAGCCCACATGACTTATTAGCAATGTTGTTCTGCGGCCTATTTTATCGACTAAGTAGCCAAAGAATATTTGGCTAACGCCGTAGCCCAGCATGTAGAGTGAGAGCGTGAGCTTTATATTGGTGGCGTTAGTGTGAAACAATTGCTGCATTGCAGGCATGGACGGTGTGTAAAGATCAATGGAAAATTGAGGTGCAATGGTGGCAAAAAAAACCAAGAGGGTAACGCGATAAGGGTGTGATGTGCTAAGCATGGAAAGGATTATACGGGGAAATGTTGGCTTTGTAATGGCTTTAAAATGAATTAATAACGAGAAAGTGGCGTTATGAATTACGCCTTTAATATCAGTTGCTACCAGAAATCGGTATATCGTGCTTGGCATCGACATACCGAATGGATTAACAGTAACTTATGGTGCTGAACAGCTTGTGTTGAATGAGCACGTACCATCTTTCGGTTGATAAACCATGCCTACGCAAACAGGCGTGCTTAGTGTTGCGCTTGCATCATAGGCAGGAGAGGTGCAATTTTCAAGAGGTTTGCCATCTACTGACGAAATAGTTGCTTGAAATGTTTTGGCTCCTAATCCGATAAAGATTTTTGCAAAAGCGTCAGTAAAAAATTCACCATGCATAGAGGTTCCACCTCCGCCTATTGCACCAGTTCGGCTGTGGAGTACAGCATTATCTTGATTGACAATAGACATGACCAGGTTGTAATCAGGTGTCGGTGTAGGGAACACGCTGCTGCCTGCCACGGTAAATTCGGCTCTAAATGCCTCTGTTGATTCGGCTGTTTGCGCAAAGCTTGTTTAGCTTATTAATAATGCGGCAGTTGCAAGGCCGGCTAATTTCAAATACTTTGTTTTCGTTGTACTTCCTTGTAATTTAAGTCCTGAATTAAAATTATAGACGAGATTTATATTTATTTCAGTCTGTGAGGGTGAAAACTTCGTGTATTGGGTTAACCTATTGATCTTAAAGGGTTTAATGTCTAGCGCTACTAAATTTGCTCGTTTGAAAAAAAGTACGTCGTTGCGAGGAGCGTAGCGACGTGGCAATCTTTAAACTATAGTGTAATTCATTAGATTGACCTGTGCCCTCGGGTGCACGTCGCTACGCTCCTCGCAACGACGATACGGAAGGGAAAGTCATGATT
>JAWUVP010000071.1:0-12542 GCA_034112285.1 Gammaproteobacteria bacterium | reverse complement strand
TTTAAATCATGACTTTCCCTCCCGTGTTGTAGTTTCGAGGAGCGTAGCGACGCGCACCCGAGGGCACAGTTCAATCTCCTAGACTACAGCGTAATGCATGAGATTGCCGCGTCGCTGCGCTCCTCGCAACGACGGGACAGGTAGGAAAACAATGATTTAAAGTTCTTTTAGTTGTACTTTGTTGATTTTTTAAAGTGCGTGCGCCCTGTGGCGCAGACAGGATTTTCACATGGGTTAAATTCCTTGTGATATAATTCCGAATCTTAAATTAGCAACATTAAGGTATGGTCACTTATGAATTCACCTATCAAAGCTCATCAAGTTCAAACCGGTTTAAATCCTCTCCCCAATGTTAAAAACATTATCGCCATTGCCTCTGGTAAAGGCGGGGTGGGTAAGTCGACTGTCACCGCAAACTTGGCCTTAGCCTTGCAAGCAGGTGGTGCGCGCGTTGGTGTGCTTGATGCGGATATTTATGGGCCTAGCCAACCGACCTTATTTAATGTTTCGGGCAAGCCGGAGATGGAAAATCAGCGATTCATAGCATTAACTAATTACGGTATCCAGTTGATGTCAATAGGTTTTTTGATAGACTCGAACAAGGCGGCCATTTGGCGTGGGCCAATAGTCAGCAAGGCGCTGCAGCAAATGTTATTTGACACTGCGTGGGATAATTTAGATTATTTATTGCTAGATTTGCCACCTGGCACCGGCGACGTGCAATTGACCATGGCGCAAAAAGTGCCGGTGGCGGGCGCCATTGTGGTAACCACGCCGCAAGACTTGTCGATGATTGATGCCCGTAGAGCCGTGGCGATGTTTAAAAAAGTAAACGTGCCAGTGCTCGGAATTGTGGAGAATATGAGCCTTTACCAGTGTCCAAAATGTGAGCATCGCGAGGCGATTTTTGGCCAAGATGGCGCAGAGCGTTTGTGTACAGAATTTGATTTACCGCTGCTGGGGCAATTGCCGTTGCACGCAGATATTCGCATTCATGCCGATGCCGGGCAGCCAACCGTGCAGGCTGAGCCTGAGAGCGCCTTGGCGCAAGATTATTTCAACATTGCCAAAGCCATGCAGGCGAATCTTTCTTTGCAGAAGAAGGATTATTCTGCTAAATTTGGCTCGATTAAAATTGAAGGGTAGTAATTAGATTGCCTCACCCACTAACTAGGAGACACAATGAGCATCAAAGCAGATAAATGGATTACTAAAATGTCGAAAGAACACGGCATGATTGAACCCTTTGAGGAAAATCAAGTCCGCTATGATGACGACGGCGAAAAGCTTATTTCCTATGGTGTGTCCAGCTATGGCTACGATGTACGCTGCTCTAACGAATTCAAAATCTTTACCAATATTAACTCTGCTATCGTCGATCCTAAAAACTTCGACAGTGACAGCTTTGTGGATGTGCAAGAAGATGTCTGCATTATCCCGCCTAATTCCTTCGCACTAGCGCGTACGGTTGAGTACTTCCGCATCCCGCGTGATACCTTGGTGGTGTGCTTAGGCAAATCTACTTACGCTCGTTGTGGTATTATCGTGAATGTCACACCATTAGAGCCTGAATGGGAAGGACACGTGACCCTAGAATTCTCCAACACCACCACTTTACCGGCAAAAATTTATGCCAACGAAGGCGTAGCGCAAATGCTATTTTTTCAATCAGACGATGAGTGTGAAACCTCATACAAAGATCGCGGTGGCAAATATCAAGGCCAAACCGGGGTGACTTTGCCTCGCACTTAATATCTAAGCCTTAATGTACTCCAGGGAGGAGAAAGTCCATGTCACGTAAAGCAATTGTGCACAGTTTTATTTTAATCGGCGCGTTATCTAGCAGTAGCGCGCTGTTAGCCAGCCCTTGGTATTTTAGTGATGGCTTGGGCACCAGCATTGGCTACCAAGCCAAAGATAGCAATGTCGCGTTAATAAACTCGCCCAGCTATCCCGATAAGTATTTAGCCTCTGGTAAGACTCAACCCTTAATTTTCCAAGTGGGTTTTGGGCGAAACTTTGTTTTGCCGACTAAAATGAAATGGTTTTCCCACTATCGTATTAGCATCAATTATAATTTTGCTTCAGCCTCAACCCGGCAGGGGTCGGTGATGCAATATAGCACCCCAACCATGATTAACTATACTTACCGCTACAATGAACAACGAAATACCTTCTTGTTGGATTATCAAGGTGACATTGCAAGCTTTAAACGCTGGACGCCGCATGTGAATATCGGGGCAGGGGTGTCATTTAACCGAAGTTCAGGCTATAGCGAAACGCCAGTGAATGCTGATGTTTTGCCGCGTCTTAACAACACGTTTGCTAATCGTACCGTAACAAGCTTTGCTTACTTGCTGGGCTTTGGCGCCAGCTATGAGGTAAATGGCCACGTGAGTTTAGCGGCTGACTATAATTACCTGAATGCGGGTAAAGCCACGTTAGGTGCTATAACGGCTGCCGCCAAAGGGCCTGAGCAAGTCTTGGCCTACCAAACCGTGTTAATGTCTATCAATTACCGTTTCTAATTCCAAAACAAGGACGTCATTATGAACCATTTTTTCAAATCCGTTGCCGCGTGCAGCCTTATTTTTACCGGCACTTTGGCTGTAGCGGCACAAAATCCGGTAGAGGTGCAACCCACCACTACAACGTCAGGCTTGCGTAGCGCTACCACGATTAACAGCGTTTATACCGTTGGGTATACGTTAACGAACAATTTGCCGTTCATCATTACCAACTTGGCAGTGAAGCCGGTTTCAGATTCTGGTACGTTTAGCTTAACGTCAACCACCTGCACGGCAGTGTTGGCGTCGGGGGCAAACTGTACATGGAGTGGCACCTTTACCCCAAGCCAAATGGGCGCTACTAGCCTCACGTTAATGCTTAACTATGTCAGCAGCGTGGTACCTTACACTCAAAGCTCAACAACTTTGGCGCAGCATTTAGTGGCTGTGGGCACCGTTGGTGGTTTTGACATGAATAATGATGTCACCGCTCCTTTGGTTTACACTAGCTCCACTGGCACCAGTTGGACAAAACAAGATTTAACCGCCCAGCCAAATGCCCATTTTATTGCTGTTACCGCGCATAATGACACGTGGGTCGCGGCTGGCGTTGAGGCAACAGGTGTACCACAACCCTTGATTGAGATGAGCACAGACAATGGCGTAACCTGGGCATCACAAAGCTTGCCTGCGACGGAAACTGGGCAGTTTTTGGGGGTAAGTTATGGTAGTGGCACGTATGTTGCCGTGGGTGATGAGCCGCTTGCTAACCAAGCCTTGCTGATGACCAGCACTGACGGTAGTGCTTGGACAAAGGTTGCTAGCATTTCTTCAGATGACATTGAGCTAACAGATGTGCATTACGCCAATAGCTTATGGGTTGCGGTCGGTAATGATAAAACCAACCCTAGTGTCGCGGCCATTTACACCAGCCCTGATGCAAATACCTGGGCTAAAGCAACCACCATCAGCACGCAGCCTAAAACGAACCAAGCAAACGCTGAATCGATAGAGTTGGATAGCGTTAGTTTTGGCGATGGTAAGTGGGTGGCTGTGGGTGACCGCTCTAGCGACGGTGGGGTGACGCGATACCCTTATATGTTAACCAGCACAGATGGAAGCAGTTGGACTAACCAAGCAGGCTTGAGCGCAGATGATGGCGCGTTATATACTGTGCATTATGCCAACAATAAATGGGTTGTTGCCGGTAAAGGCAGCTCACCTGATTTTAAATTTACGCTGCTAACCAGCACGGACACGCAAACATGGACACCGTTATCCAAGTTGCCAACAACGGATGAGGTTTACTTAATTGCGCTGAGTGACTTGAATGGGCAGTGGGTAGTGGGCGGCTTTGATGGCACACTCTCGAAAGCCGTGCTTTACACCAGCCCAGATGCGGCTACTTGGACAGAGGCCAGTTACGATACACCTTCAAGCAATGCTGTGCTGGGCCTTGCTCATAATTAGTCTATGCCTATGGATAATCCGTATCGACATTTACTGATAAATAAGGTCTTATAGACCTCCCTTTTTGATGGAGTTGTAATGATGGAAGCCGTTATGAAGAACAATGTTACAGATTATCCCGGTGTTGATTGGGCGCAATGTTTAGAATTGGCGGGTCAAAACGTCTCTTTGGCGCAAGACCTGTTGAAGATGTTTGTTGATACTTTGGCAGATGAAATGACTATTTTAGCAACAGCGTATACCAGCCAAGATTATGTGGCCTTAAAAAATCAAGCGCACAAGCTACACGGCGCGCTGTGCTACTGTGCCATTCCCAGCATGAAAGTCTCAGTGTTAGGATTGGAGAAAACGTGTTTGGCGTTTAATACCGACCCCACATTTTTGCCAGAGCCACACGAAAGCATTACCCGCCACTACAATGAGTTGCAAGCTGAAGCGCAAGCTTTGTTGCAGTTTGTTAAAGAGTAGGGTCGTTCAGGGCAAACTCAGAATAGCTCCCGTCATGTTGCAAGAGAATGTCTATTTCTATTAAACTTTGACCCGTGCCCTCGGGTGCGCGTCGCAACGACGTGCTTTATTTAAGCAAAAGTAGGTGTGGCGCAGACGATCGCGCCGGCGAATCCTTTTAGTTTAACTAAATCAATTAGTTGCTGGCTTTTATTAAGCTTATACATAAAGCCAGGATTGATGCTACCATCGGCTAAAGTGGTGGTGATATCCAGTAAGCCAGCGCCCAATCCCTCACCGGTGGTTTTAATCACCGCTTCTTTTCTGGCCCACAGTTGAAAGAATTTATCTTGCTCGCTCTCTGTTGTTTTGGCTGCCAAATAGGCCAGTTCTTGCTCTGAAAATACCCGCCGTGCAATGGCATGCAAATCGTCTAATGGGCGTTTGGCTTCAATATCAATGCCAATAGGGGTATCAAAATTAAACGCGTACACGGCCATATCTTTTGAGTGCGCTAAATTAAATTGCAATCGACTGCCGGGTACATAGAGTTTACCTTTTTCTTGTTTGGCCAAATCCACGGTGTTGGGAGCATGCCCAAGATGATGCCCCAGCAGTTGGCGTAAATAACCACGGCTGTTAATAAAGCGTTGGCGGTATTTGGCAATAGGCATCTTGCTGGCACGCTGTTGTTCGCTTTGGGCCAAGTAGTCATGCTGGCTTGGCAGGGCGTCTAGGCTCACACAGACAATTTGGGTGATGCCGGTTAACTCGGTGGGCAAATCGGCAATGTTGGGTTCAAATATCATCATTGCACCAGCTCACGGCTTTTTAAAGGTTTGTCGCCCAGTAGGCTAGCTAAGGCTTGGCGCAGTAAATGCTTGGCTTGCTTAAGTTGTTCGCCGTTTAGGTTTTGCTCTGCCAAGGCCAGCAGCATGGCACCACTGTAGTGCTGCCTGCTTTCTGCTTTATATTGAATTTTTAATGGATTTTGGCCCGGCTGGCAATGATAATAGCAGCTGGTCTCTAATGGCGCATTGTGATCATCATGGGTTAAATTTAAAGCATAGCCCATGCGTTGCAGCAGATCGAGTTCAAAATAGCGCAGTGCTTTTTCGGTGACATCTTGTTGGGTAATTTGTTGCAGTAAGCGTTGGTAATGATCAAACAAAAAAGGGTAGGGCTCATGTTTTTGCAGCAAGCGAAATAACAGCTCGTTTAAATAAAAGGCCCAGGCCAGATATTTGCCGCTGACCATGGCAAAAGGTTGTTGTAGTTCAGCGTGTACTAAGGTTTGCAGTTCATGCTTGCCTTGCCAGCTAACCAGTAAGGGTTGAAACATTTGTAAGCTGGTGTGTAAGGGCGACTTACGGCGCTTGGCGCCTTTGGCCACCACGCTAATGCGCCCCGCGCTGGCGGTGAAGAGTTCAATAATTTGGCTGGTGTCACGGTAATTGCGTCGGTGCAGCACAAAGGCCGCTTGCAAAGCCGTGTTCACGTGTCCTGATAGCCTAAGCTATTTAGCGCTCGTTCATCGTCTGCCCAACCTTCACGCACTTTGACCCAGAGGCGTAAAAACACTTTGCTATCGAGCATTTTTTCTAAATCGTGACGGGCTTGTTTACCCACTTCTTTCAAGCTGTCGCCATTTTTGCCAATCACAATGCCTTTGTGGCTTTTTTTGTCGACTAAAATCAACACGCTAATATGAATAATGTCTTTTTTCTCAACGAATTCTTCCACTTCTAAGGTAACAGAATAAGGAATTTCATCACCAGTTAAGCGCATGAGTTTTTCACGCACAATTTCGGCGGTCAAAAAGCGTTGGCTGCGATCGGTAATTTGGTCTTCAGGAAATTGTAGCGGGCCTGCTGGCAAATGCTGGTTGATAGCGGCTTCCAATTCTTCTACGTTTTTATTGGTCTTGGCCGATAAGGGCACTACCGCCATAAAGTTGGCCTTTTCACTGTAGGCTTGCATTAACGGCAGTAGGCTATGCTTGTCTTTAATCATGTCAATTTTGTTAATAGCCAAAATTAATGGGCAATCCACATCTTTAATTTTCTTTAAAATCCAATCGTCGTCTTCCGACCAGCGATCGGCCACAACCATAAACACGATGACATTCACGCCATTAATAACAGAAGTGGCGGCGCGGTTCATGTAGCGATTTAAAGCATTTTTAGAATTTTGATGAATGCCGGGCGTATCAACGTAGATAGTTTGCACATCGTCAGCGGTTTTAACCCCCAGAATTTGGTGGCGCGTAGTTTGTGGCTTACGCGAGGTAATGCTGATTTTTTGGCCCAGAATATGATTGAGCAAGGTGGATTTTCCCACATTGGGTTGGCCTAAAATGGCGACGTAACCACAACGGGTAGCGGCATCAGTCATGTTGTAACTCCTGCAATAATTGTTTTGCGGCTGCCTGCTCGGCGCGGCGGCGGTTGCCACCATGGCCTTGGGCAGATTTATTAAGGGCTTTGATATTACAAAGCACGTAAAATTCTTGTTGATGATCTTTGCCGGTGGTTTTGGTTACCGTGTAATCAGGTACACTCAGCTGCCGGCCCTGCAAGTATTCTTGTAAAATAGTTTTGGGGTCTTTATGGCTAATGTCTGGCGAGATGTTGGCCAGTAGCTCTTTGAACCAGCCCAATATAGCAGTTTGCACAGTTTGCATATCACTGTCGAGGTAAATGGCCGCAATAAGGGCTTCAAGCGCATCGGCCAAAATAGATTCACGCCGATAGCCGCCACTTTTTAACTCACCACCGCCTAATTTTAGGTATTCACCTAAGCCTAATTGCTTGGCTACAATGGCCAAGGTATCCTTTTTCACTAAATGCGCGCGCATACGGCTAAGCTGACCCTCGGTAATGTCGGGGAAGGCTTGAAACAACGCTTCGGCAATGGTGAAGTTAACAATAGAATCGCCAATAAATTCTAGCCGCTCATTGTTGCGGCTACCCGAAACACTACGATGGGTGAGTGCTTTTTCTAGCAGTTGCTCGTTGGTGAAGCTATGGGTAAGAATGGTTTGTAATTTGCTTAGTGACATGGGGGGGATTGTAGCATATGAAAAGGTATAGTTGGATAATTCTCTTGGGGCCTACCACCTGACTATTTATTATTCGCTAGGTTCACGGTGCTATAGGCCTGCTTTATTCTCAGGGTTTAAACTCATTAGTGACTTGATAAGTGTTTGTGGTATGACCTTAGTTTGGTTTAGCTTTTTGATAGCTTGTGTGACTTTGTCGTATAAGTCACCTTTTTGAAAATAGGTTAGGTATTTTTTAACGCTCTTTTTAGTGTTAGGTTCATGGTAAAGGCTTAATGCGGTTAAAAAAATCTGTTCTAAGCTATATTCAAGCTGATTATGGAGAATCGCTTGTAAAAAGTGATCATGAGTTGGCTCTAGATAGAGGCAATGCGTGGTTAAATACTGTTTGATATTTTCATATTGGTGATTTTTTAAAATATCGGAGATAAGGGCAAGACATACTTGATGGTAATCATAAATTGGGAATGAGATGGCTGGTTTTTGGATGTTATCGTCTTGCACAATTGAATGTTGTAAAGTGGCAAAATGATTTGGAGGAATCAAACATTTTCCGCTTAGGGTGATGGCCGAGTTGCGTGCGTGAGAAAGCGGTACAAAATCAAGTATTCCAGATTCTTGCGGGTTAGATTGCAGATGATGAATTTGGTGATGGAATCTGAGACTGCCCTTTATTGGCACGGGTAGGCTCATGCAAATGCCGTAGTAGATGTAACTAAAATAATGGCTGATATCGACCGAGTCTGCAGCAAAAGACTGTTGTATGGAACGAGATAGTTGCGCAAAATCGGGATCGATATAGTTCATGTCTGCAAAACTACTGTATATTTCACCTCGATATATAGTTTGCTTTTTTCCAGTAGGGTGAATAATGGGATCTTTTCTGCTGCCAAAATGTAATATGCTATGTCCTTGATCTTTTAAGTTACGCAGTAAGGCCCAAGCAGTGATATTGCCAATAGGCGGGGCGCCAAATGTACAGAGACGAATTTTTAAACTAGAATAAGTGCTTGCCAGCCTCAGTGTTGCCATGCAAGCTACGCCTGCCCCTAAGCTATGCCCCATAATGGTTAAATTTTTTCCACGAGCTTGAGTGTGTTTCATAATCTGGCAAATTTGTTCATGCATGGATTCGTAGAGTTGTGAAAAGCCTGTATGTACACGTGCAGCTCTCGCCTCAGATTTGGTTTTTATACTGGTTAAGGCTTGTGGTTTGAGGCACGTGTTTTGGTTCCAATCATTCGGCCCTTTACCTGCTAAACCACTTAGCACACCTTGTGCACTATCTACTGCGCCTTGACTGCCTTTAAAAGCCAATAACATATTGCTTGCGCTCACAGCAAGATAGCCAAATGGAGCTTGCTCTTTGGTATCACTGTAGGTGGCAATGAGCGGATATATTTTGTAACCTGTGAAGGCAGTTCTGTCAATATCGTAGCTCCAAAATGAATCTTCTACGGTTCGACAATACACAGGGAATTGGACTCTTTCTAAATCCAGTTGTTCACGGTCTTGATTATAAAGCGGTTGCCCGCCGCTATCTGTTAATTCTATAAAACGTTGTAATGGATCTTGAGGTTTACGGTGTGCTGTAATGGCTTGATATAGTCTACTTCGTATGGACTGGCCTTTGGTTACACCTTGTTGTATATTTCCACCAATATCGTCGGGCTTAAGACCTAGCGTACCTATAGCGTAAGCGAGCGATATCACTGATGGCGCTATTGCCAAATCTTTTCGGTTAGCCAGGGTTAAGCCATGCAGAATCATTTCATGGACCAAATTATTATTATTTGGACCACATTATACAGAGCGTATCTTAACGCAACCTTAAAATCGTATAAAAAATTAGCGCAAAAGCAGGGCGCACGCGTATTCCTTTCGGTTTCGATGTTGCGAGGAGCGACGTATTTTAATAAAGGAAGCTAAGGCTAGTGGTATGATGTATTCGCTCACAAGGTCAGTAAATAATAATTTACAATGACGTAGGAGCGGAATCTACTCTTTAATTATCGACCTTCAGCACCGCCAAAAAGGCTTCTTGCGGCACTTCGACATTACCTATTTGCTTCATGCGCTTCTTGCCTTTTTTCTGCTTATCAAGCAGTTTGCGCTTGCGGGATACATCGCCGCCGTAGCATTTGGCGGTGACGTTTTTGCGCAGGGCTTTCACGGTGGTGCGGGAGATAATTTGGTTGCCAATGGCGGCTTGAATGGCTACATCAAACATTTGGCGTGGGATGAGCTCTTTAAGCTTGTCGGCTATATCGCGGCCGCGGCGTTGGGCTTGGTCTTGGTGCACTAGCATGGCTAGGGCGTCCACTTTGTCGCCGTTAATGAGCACATCAACTTTCACCATTTTAGCAACTTCAAAGCGAATGAATTGGTAATCAAGCGAGGCAAAGCCACGGCTAATGGATTTTAAGCGGTCAAAGAAATCTAGCACCACTTCATTCATGGGCAGCTCGTAACACAGCGAGACTTGGTTGCCGGCGTATTGCATGTTTTTTTGCACGCCGCGTCGTTCCACGCAAAGGGTGATGACATTTCCCAAGTACTCTTGTGGCACTAGAATGTTGGCTTGCACAATCGGCTCGCGGGTTTCATCTATATGGTTAGGCGCAGGCAGTGAAGAGGGGTTGTCGATTTGTAAGGTTTCACCTTTTGTGGTGAGGATTTCATAAATCACCGTCGGTGCGGTGGTGATTAAGTCTAAATCATATTCGCGCTCAAGCCGCTCTTGAATAATTTCCATGTGCAACATGCCGAGGAAACCGCAGCGAAAACCAAAGCCTAACGCATCGGATGATTCGGGTTCAAAAAATAAGGAGGCGTCGTTGAGGCTTAATTTGTCGAGTGCATCACGAAAATTTTCGTAATCATCGGTGCTTACGGGGAATAAACCGGCGTAAACTTGCGGTTGCACGGTTTGGAAGCCGGGTAATACGTCTTCGGCAGGGGCTTTGGCAAGGGTTAAGGTGTCACCCACTGGCGCGCCATGAATGTCTTTAATGCCTGCTATCACATAACCGACTTCACCGGCTTTAAGCTCGGCAGTATTGGTGCGTTTAGGGGTGAATACGCCAACATGGTCGACAATGTGAGTTTTACCGGTAGACATCACCAGCATCTTGTCGCCTTTGCGCAGCATGCCGTTTTTAATACGAACTAATGAGACTATGCCAAGGTAGCTATCAAACCATGAATCAATAATTAACGCTTGTAGGGGGGCGTCATACTCGCCAGTGGGCGCAGGAATTTTCTCCACTAATTGTTCAAGCAATGCTTCGATGCCTAGGCCGGTTTTGGCACTAATGTGCAATGCTTCACTGGCTTCTATGCCAATAATGTCTTCAATTTCTTGGCATATACGGTCGGGGTCGGCTTGGGGCAAGTCTACTTTGTTAAGTACCGGCAAAATTTCTAAATTCTGCTCAATGGCTGTGTAACAAACGGCTACCGTCTGTGCTTCAACACCTTGGGCGGCGTCAACCACCAGCAAGGCGCCATCACAAGCGGCCAATGAGCGAGATACTTCATAAGAAAAATCCACATGGCCGGGTGTATCAATAAAGTTAAGCTGATAAGTGTTGCCATCGTTCGCGGCGTAATTAAGCGTTACGCTTTGCGCCTTAATGGTAATGCCGCGTTCGCGTTCAATGTCCATAGTATCAAGCACTTGCGCTTCCATTTCGCGCGCGGCTAAGCCACCACAATGCTGGATTAAACGGTCAGATAAGGTGGATTTACCATGGTCGATATGGGCTATGATTGAAAAGTTACGAATGTGTTGTAGGTTGCTCACGGAGGCTCTCATTAAAATTTGCAGCATTTTAGCACAGGTTGGGGGAATGTCCGCTAACTTCTGCTTTAGTGGCGATAATGCGGGCTAGTGCTAAAAAAATTTATGGGTGTGTTTAAGGTGCAGTTAATGTTCGTGGTGCATACTAGTGAAATCAATAATAATTAGGAACAGCCTTAAATGTATGAATTAATGCAACGTGTGATGCCCCTGCCCATCGATAGATCGCATGAGCGCGTTCTGTGGCAATATATGTTGCGCCATAATATCAAGCACATTTATGTTGATGTGGATAAAACCTTGCTGCATAAGCGAGTTATACCGAGGGCTGCTGCTCGCATGCCAATGCCGGGTTATGTTGGCTTGAATAATGGTATTCACAATAAGTATAGATTTTTAGGGGAGACCGTAGACCCAGGTAATGTCGAGAATATTGATAGACATATCGGAGATTATAGTGAATACCTTGCTATGGATACCCCTGTTTATGGAAATTGTAGTGAATACCTTGCTATGGATATCCCTGTTTATGGAGATTATAGTGAATACTATCCTATGGCTCCCCCGGTTAATAATTGTTATAGCGAGCACTATGCTGTTAAAATTAACACAGTGTTAATCGCGCAACTTAGATATGTATTAACTGCAGCAAGACAATATTATTTTGGCGGAGTTACTTGCATTAATGCTGTTGAATTTGCAAAATTGATGCCAACAATCAACATTCTTTCAACCGGAGGTTGGCAAGAATTGGCGTTCAAAAATTATTTTGCGAGGAACTACCTGTTAAAGTTTAGTAGCTTTAGGAATTATGATGATGTTATGGCTGATATTGAGAGCCCAAAAATAGGTTATATGGCCAAAGGTCGGGTTAAGTTAGATTGGAGCGTAGGCAATTTATTGATTGATGGCCAACAACATCAGCAACGCAGCTTCAGCATGCGCTATAATGGTTACTCGTTAGCCCCCGGCACTTGGTGGAATAAGGCCAGCCCACGGTGGTTAACGCCTTGGCAGGAAGAACTAAGGAAAACTGTTTCTTAATGCCTAAAAGCCCTAAAACTTCAGGGCAAGAGCGTCAAAACTTTAACGCCTGTAAACACTTATGTCGAAAGTCATCATGAAGTACCGCCATTCTCCTTTTTCTTGGCACAGACATCTTAGAAGGCTCTTTCTTAATAAGATTTAACGTTAAGTGCCGCATCATGGCAAGGTTGTGCGCCGCATACTCTCTACGAATGCGTGAGCTATCTTC
>JAWUVP010000070.1:0-13989 GCA_034112285.1 Gammaproteobacteria bacterium | reverse complement strand
TTGTTATTCCTGAAGGGGTAACGATTGGAGAAGCCGCATTTTTGCATTGCACAGGCCTAACATCGGTTGTTATTGCTAAAGGGGTATCGATTGGAATAAGCGCCTTTTTGGGTTGCACAGGCCTAACATCGGTTGTTATTGCTAAAGGGGTAACGATTGGAATATGCGCATTTTCGGGTTGCACAGGCCTAACATCGGTTGTTATTCCTGAAGGGGTAACGATTGGACCATTCGCATTTAGTAATTGCACAGGCCTAACATGGGTTTTTATTGCTAAAGGGGTATCGATTGGAATAAGCGCATTTTCGGGTTGCACAGGCCTAACATCAGTTTTTATTGTCTGCTCACAAGACGAAGAAGTACGCTGGAGGGGGGTGACTCTCCTAATGAGAGGCCTCACCGCTGATAAAATGAAATTTATTCGACCAGATGTTGTCAGAAATTTTGCCAAATTTGTTAGGTCCCAGCTACGTAATAAAGGCGGAAGCATATGCCTTCCTGTCAACGTCGAAGGATACCAAGCGCTTCTTGGGGCAAGCCATATAGCGCCCACTGGGCAACTAGTGCTTTACAATGCCGCTGTTTTTCAAACCTACCCTCCAGAAATAAGACATCTCATCCGACTTATATTATTCATTGCCCACAGATTGAATTTTAAAGATAATCCAGATAGGATGCCCGTAGAAATGTGGCTCTACATTGTATCTATGGTGGTTCGGCAAGAGTTAGGGGCAGAAAAGCTCAACTTGTTAATTAAAATGATTAATGGGGTAGCGCCTGTGATGCGCGATGGCAGCCCACTAGCACTTCTAGATACTGGTGCGCCAGCACCTGATGTGTGATGTGGCACTATTTTTCTGCCAGTAGTGAGGCACCTGAATAGCGACCTAAATCTGTCTAATATTAAAATTAAACATCATTAATTTCAAAGGCTTAAGTTTGCATATAATGAATTTTTATTAGACAGGGTAACCCCTTAACTATATGATAACCTTTATAAAATTAACCTCCGAATTGGTGCATGGGGTGCATGGTGTCGTAGGTTCAAATCCTACCGTCCCGACCAAATTTCTTTAAGTTTAATTTCTTAACTACTCTTCTTCATCACTTCTTGGATCAAGCTTAGATGCCACGGGTGTTATATGCGGCATAGAGACAAAATCTTGTTGATCTTCTTCTGGCACTTGAGGTGTGGTGGTTTTACGCCATGCTAAAAACCAACCTAAGATAACGCTAAGCGTAATAAAAAAGATAATCAGTCCATTAGGGCCAAACCATGACTTCATGAATAATGCGCCTAACAGCGGGCCTATTGTTGATCCCACGCTATAGATAAGTAACAGCCCTTGTGTGCCGGCGACCAGGTCATCATTGTCTAGCTGATCACAAGCATGGCTGATGCTTAATGGGTATAGCGCAAAGGTAGCGCCTCCCAGTAGCAAAAGTGATAGGAGTTGTAGCGGATAAGAGTCTACCTTGATTGCCGTTATCAGCAGCACAGAGGTCAAAATAATTAATATGCAGACAAAGACCATCATGAGTCGTCGATCAAAATGATCGGAGAGTCTGCCAATGGGGTATTGCAGTAACATGCCACCCAACACTATAGAAGCCATCATTGAGGCTATCTCATTAATGGAGATACTGGTTCTGCCTAAAAATAGTGGCATAAGGCCATAAATAGAACTAATGATTAGACCCGCCGCAAAGGAGACAATCACGCCGGTGGGGGATATTTTAATTAGATTTTTCAAGCCCAACGTTGAGGGGGCGCTAAGTTCTGGGGTCACGGCTTTTGTCATCGCCAGGGGAACCACGGAGAAGGTGGCTAGCATGGCCATAATGCAAAAAGGTATGATGCTATGTTGATCGCCGATATTAATTAAAAATTGGCTGGCCGCCTGCGCACCATAGAGCGCAATCATATAAAAGCTTAATATTTGTCCACGTGTTTTCAATGTGCCCTTGGACAATAGCCAGCTTTCAATCACCACAAACAGAGCGGCAGTACAGATGCCCCCAAAAAATCGCAGCACAATCCAAAACCAAGCATTTTGCCAAAAGCCCTGAAACATCCAAATAACGGACAGCAATGAAGCAAAAGCGGCAAAGGCTCGAATATGCCCAACACGAATAATAAAGCCTTCAATTTTAAAAGAGCCAATGACCAGGCCAGCATAATAAGCCGCGGTGAGTAAGCCAATGACAAAGGTAGGGGCATGCTGCCAATGCAGTCTTAAAGGTAATAAGGTCATCATGAGACCATTACCTAACACCAGGATAAACAGGCTGAGTAAAGCTGTTTTAGTTTGTTTTAAAATGTCGAACATAGTTTGGCCCTTAATATTTGGCCTCATTATAGGGTAATAAAGTATATGTTCAATAGGATTGTTCGTTACAAAGTTTACTAGCATATTAACTTAAGATTGACCTGTGTCTTGGTGCCCGTCACTACGCTCCACGCAACGACGGATGTGCTGGATATAGCAACCTATATTCTGACTATTGAAAAGGTCCGTCATTGCGAGGAGGATAGCGATGGGCGTACTTGATATAGCCACTATATTCTGACTGCTAAACAAAGTCCGTCGTTGCGAGGAGCGTAGCGACGCGGCAATCTTGTGTTATAGACTGAGATTGATGAATTATGATGCTCTGCATCAGTGCGGGTCTTTGAGTTTACTCATGGCAGGGTTATCAACAGGCAACACTTCGTTGCAAGCACTGGAGGGGCGAGGCAATCTCATTGGGTATGAGATTGCGCCCTTCAATTAGATAGTTATACGGCTAGAGGATCAGTTAAGAAAGAAAATTCAAGTTTGCTGACTTTATCTTTAACGCGATCAATCAAGCGATTGTGTAGTTTCATTAATCGCGTGGGATAGGCGAGTAATTTTTGACGTAGATCTTCGCAATAGTTGTCTAACTGGGTTAACTTTTCAAGCCCAATAAAATTGAGTACATCATTAATAACGGCACTAAACTCTTGGGGCCCAAAGATATTGAGCGAGTGTTCGACTAACGACATGTTACTAAAACACGGCATTTCATGGCCAGGCATTTTAAAGATTTGTAAAATCTTGAACATAGATTCCAGCGCACGGCGTGTGTCGACTTTTACCAAGGTCTTAAGTAGGCTACAGTAGAATTTGTAGTGACGAGATTCATCACCCGCCACGCAAGATAAAACACGGGTCAAATTAGGCGTGTATTGGCGTACAAATTTGCCCAAATTTCGGTGTGAATATTGCGTTGCACGCTCTTGGAATGAAGTATAAGCAATCGTCATGTAAGGATCGCCGCTCCATTCAGGTGCCCAGCCGTTGGCAACGTACTCAAATTGCATTTGCTCAACTTGTTTCATATCGACCAAACGACAATCGCGGATGTAATCACGTATGATATTTCCGTGGCGATCTTCTTCGGCAGTCCATTGGTTGCGCCAGGTTGCCCAAGCTTCATCGGCACCAAAAGCATCGTGAAGTAAACGGTGGTAAGAGGGTAGGCCTTCTTCGGTAATAAGATTGAGCACCAATGCGCAACGTGCAATATTAGGTAGCTTCTTGGCTTGTTGCTTAGTTTCATCAACCAGCTCTAGCTGCTCAGCATTCATATTGGCACTTGCGGGAAGCAAATCAGTTGGAAACCACTCAAAGCGGCCTTGATGATGCGAGGCTATCAAGCCAGGCAAGGTTGGCACCACGTGTTCGCTAATTATTGAATTTTGTTCTTTAAAATCAGTAGGTTTAGTGTAAATGCTCTTGTTCATTCCCTATATTTCCTCCATCATAAAATCGGTTTTGGCTGCGCCACACTCAGGGCAAGCCCAGTCATCTGGTATGTCTTGCCATTTAGTACCGGGGGCAAAACCTTCTTCTTCATCACCCAACTCTTCGTCGTAAACATAACCGCAGAGTTTGCATTGCCATTTTTTCATTTCACGCTCCATCTAAAAAAAAGATATTATACGTCAATCTGCTCAACATGCGAGCAATTATATCTGGCAGACCCCTGCATTTCTGCTATACTTCGCACGCTTAATTTTACACTTATACTCGAGGAGAGGCCCCATGGCGTTAGAACGCACATTATCAATTATTAAACCTGATGCCGTTGCAAAGAATGTTATCGGTAAAATTTACAGCCGTTTTGAAGAGGCTGGTTTACGCATTGCCGCAGCAAAAATGAAACAGTTGAGCCGTGAAGAAGCCGAAGGTTTTTATGCTGTGCATAAAGAACGTCCATTTTTCAATGACTTAGTTAGCTTTATGATTTCTGGTCCTGTGATGATTCAAGCCCTTGAAGGCGAAGGCGCTATTTTGAAGCACCGTGATCTTATGGGCGCAACCAACCCTGCGGACGCAGCGCCTGGCACCATTCGTGCTGACTTTGCCGATAGCATTGATGCCAATGCCGTGCATGGTTCTGATGCTGCAGACACTGCGCAAGAAGAAATTAGTTATTTCTTTACCACAGATGAGCTTTGCTAAGCAATAGCCCATGATATGCCGCGTTGTTTCGTGCTTCGAAATGACGCGGTGTAGTTTTTTCACACTCCTTCAATTTAACCTCTGCAAACCTTTGTCCTAGCGCCTCATAATGCTATACTGCGTGCTTTGAAATTTCTAAGACAAGCATATGAATTTACTCATTAAATTACTCGCCATTTCGTTCAGCTTGACGCTCTTGGTCAGTTGCACTACCGAGAAAGTCAACCAATCCACTGATTTGTCTGAAGCTTCGAGCTTAAATGTGCAATTAGGGCTGCGTTATTTGCATGCCGGCAACACCAGCCGTGCCAAGCAAAAGCTGTTACAAGCGGTCAAACAAAAAACCTCTGCCCAGTCTTATGGCGCAATGGCTTATTTCTATGAGCAAACCAGCGAAAATAAGATGGCCGAGAAATTTTATTTAAAAGCGATTGGGCAAAATTCTCAAGCCGGAGCAGGGCACAATAATTACGGTGCCTTTTTATGCCGTGTAGGCAAATATGCTCAAGCAGAGCAACAGTTTCAACTGGCAGTCGATGACGTTAACTACACCAACGATGGCAGCGTTTATGAAAACGCCGGCTTGTGTGCTTTGCTCATTCCTGATCAAAGCAAAGCCAAGCAATACTTTACTAAAGCAGTGCAGCAAAGCCCACGCTTATCGAATGCCTTGGCGCAGTTGGCAAAAATCAACTATGAGCAAAAGCAATACCAGCAAGCTAATCTGTATTTGCAGCGCTATATTAAAAGTAATAATGTGTCACCAGAGTTTTTGTTGTTGGGTGTAAAAATAGCTCAGCACTTAAGGCAACCTAAGTTGGCAAAAGAGTATGGTTTCTTATTGAAATCACAATTTCCAAAATCAAAGCAATATAAACAATATTTGCACATGAGGTAATCCAATGGATGATGAAAACAACACCCAACAACATGACCTAAAAAGCATTGGCGGCATCTTACTGCTGGCTCGCACCGAAATGGGCTTGTCGCAAGACGATATTGCAAAAAAATTATATTTATCTATAACCTATATTGCTCTGATTGAAAATGATGAGTTTGATCAGTTGCAGCAAAAAGCGGTGTTTATCCGTGGCTATATTCGAAGCTATGCCCGCTTAGTCAATTTGCCTGAAGATGAAATTGTCAGCTTACTTGACCGCAGTGGCATTAAAGACAAGGAAAAGCCGCGCGACGAATCGTACCGGTCAACTCGCGAGCAAATTAACGCGCGTGATAAAAATATGCGCATTGTAACTTACAGCATTGTAGGTTTGTTTTTAGTGCTCTTATTCATTTGGTGGCACTCTAGAGTGAGCACGCCCCATACCAATAAAATACTCGCTCCACAAATGAGCCTTTCAGCGCCGGCTACAGCACCTGTTGCCACAACACCTAATAATGTGAATGCAAACAAAACAAAGAGCCTAAAACAACAACTAACCAGAGATAACGGCTAATCATGGCTACAAAGTTAACCGCTATCCGTGGCATGAATGACATTTTGCCAGACGATATTGTTTATTGGGATTACCTTTTTACACACTTTCGCCGTTTAGCAGACAGTTATTGTTATCGTGAAATTCGCACGCCCCTTGTTGAGAGCACGCAATTATTTTACCGTCTCGGTGAAGCCACAGATATTGTTGAAAAAGAGACCTATACTTTTGACGATCGTAATGGTGATTCACTCACCCTGCGCCCAGAGGGCACGGCGGGCACCATTCGTGCCGGCATTGAAAATGGCTTGTTCTATAATCAAATTCAACGTTTATGGTACATGGGGCCTATCTTTCGGCATGAACGCCCGCAGAAAGGCCGTTATCGCCAATTTTATCAAATTGGTATGGAAGCCGTTGGCATGTCCGGCCCCGATATTGATACCGAATTACTGTATTTAACCTGGCAATTATGGCAAAACTTAGGGTTGGCTGATTCTGTTCGGCTGGAAATAAACAGCCTAGGCTCGTTTGCTGAACGCGAGCAATACACGCAACGATTAATAGAATACTTTACCGAGCACAAAGCCGCGTTAGATGAAGATAGCGTGCGCCGCTTAGAGAAAAAGAATCCCTTAAGAATTTTAGACTCAAAAAACCCTGCCTTAAACGAGTTGATAGCTAATGCCCCAAGCATCAGTGAAAGCTTGAGCGATGAATCAAGCGCGCAGTTTGAACAAATTTGCACGGCATTAGAGGCCGCCAAAATTCCATACATTATCAACCCACGCTTAGTGCGCGGCATTGATTATTACTGTCACCTGGTATTTGAATGGATAACCAACGACTTAGGTGCACAAGGCACCTTATGCGCCGGTGGACGTTATGATGCATTAGTTTCCCAAATTGGCGGTGCAGACACACCTGCGGTTGGCTTTGCTATGGGCATGGAGCGTATTTTACTCTTACTTGAAGCGCAAGGTTTAAAGCTTGAAGCTTTGCCGGATGTCTATTTTATTAGTGATGTAGAGGCACGCAGCCAAGCTTTACTATTAAGCCAAAGTGTTCGTCGTAATTGTCCAAACTTAAAACTGCTTACACACTGTGGTGCGGGGAGTTTTAAATCGCAAATGAAAAAAGCGGACAAATCGGGTGCACAATACGTGTTAATTTTAGGCGAAGATGAATTGGCGCAAAACACGATTACTTTAAAACCACTACGTCAAAAAGCTATGCCGCAGACGGTAGCGCAAGACGAACTGGTGAAATTATTAACCAGCATATTTACTAAGGAACAATAAATGGATTACATTGAAAATAATCACGAAGCAGGCGAGCGTGTTAAGCGCATATGGGATAAATACGGTAACATAATTAGCATTGTTATCTTATTAATAGTGGTCGCTATTGTTGGAAGACAATACTGGCACCGTCATGATGCTAAAATTGCCGGCCAAGCTTCTGCCACTTATGTGGGGTTACTTGATGCCGCCGCAACACATAAAGGTCCTCAGGTTGAAGCCTTAGCCAGTGATTTAATGCAAAACTATAGCAGCTCACCCTATGCCAGCATGGCCGCTATGATTTATGCAAAACAAGCCGTATTAGACAATAACTTACCGTTGGCGATTACCCAATTAACTTGGGCTGCAGGCCATGCACAAGACGAAAGCTTTAAAAGCATTGCGCAACTACGTTTGGCGCGGGTGTTAATTGCCAGTAAAAAACCGGCACAAGCGTTAACGCTGTTACAAACTGTTCAACTGCCTGAAATGCAAGCCCAAGCTGAAGCCACCAAAGGTGAAGCTTACCTCAGTTTAAAACAACCGGTAAAAGCGAAGCAAGCTTATCAAGCGGCGTTAACAGCGGCGAAAAAAGATTCACCTCTGTATGCCTACATTCAAATGCAACTTTATAGTATCAAAGCCTAAGGATTATTATGCGCGTTATCAGTCAATTTTTATGTCTTATCAGCTGTGTGGCCCTACTGAGTGCCTGTGCCAGTTCCGATAATTTGGAAAAACCATCGCCTTTGGTTGAGTTTACGCCAAAGATTCAATTAACAAAATTGTGGTCTAGCTCTGTGGGCGGCACCGACAAGCACTATTTGAATTTAACCTTAGGTCAACAAGCTAAGGTGATTTACACCGCAAGCTATAACGGTGAGCTAACTGCCACCGATGCGCAGACGGGCAAACAACTTTGGCAAAAAGATTTGAACCAAAGCCTTATTAGCGGCGTGAGTGTTGCACATCAAATGGCGATTGTGGCCACTGAAGATGGAAGCTTAGTTGCCGTGAATGCAAATAATGGCACGGTGTTGTGGCAGCAAAATGTAGGCAATCAAGTTATTGGTTTAGTGGCCATTGGCCGTCGCACCGTAGTAGCCAAAACGGTTAACGACACTGTTATTGCTCTACGAACCAATAATGGCAAACAGCTGTGGCGATACAATGCCGAACAAGCCCCGCAAATAATTTTACGCGGTGGCAGCCAGCCTGTTATTGAAGGCGATAAAGTGATTATTGGCTTTGCCGATGGCAAAATTTCAGCGCTTAGTTTACGAAGCGGCACTTTATTATGGCAGCAAGCGATTGCCACGCCAGAAGGTAGCTTTGCGGTGCAGCGTATGGTTGATATTACAGCCTCACCTAAAGTGAGTAATGGTGTTATTTATGCCGCTAGTTATCAAGGCAATATTGCTGCACTAGAAGTGGATAGCGGGCAAATTATTTGGAACCATAAATTGTCGGCCTATACCGGGATTGCGTTATCAAACAATGCCGTTTATGCCACCGATGCTAAAAGCAATGTTTGGAAATTTCAGCAAGATACGGGCGAGGTGGCTTGGCGACAAAAACGTATGCAAGCACGCACCTTAACCGCGCCAGCCTTAGTGGGCCAAAATGTGGTTATGGGAGATAGCGAAGGTTACGTGCATTGGCTCTCTACCGCTGATGGGAGTTTTGTAGCACGTGAACATTTGAGCAGTAAAGCGATACAAGCAGCGCCAATTGTTGCCGGTCATACTATTTATGTATTAGATGTGTCTGGCGATTTAGCGGCGTATAGCTACTAATGTTGCCAGTCATCGCCATTGTCGGGCGACCTAATGTTGGCAAATCTACTTTATTTAATCGCTTAACAAAAAGCCGTGATGCCTTGGTGGTTAATTTACCCGGCGTTACGCGTGACCGTCAATACGGCTCGGGTAAGCTTGGGCCAAAACCTTACATCGTGATTGATACCGGCGGCATTGGTGAAGGTGAAGAGGGCATTGATTCGCCCATGACGGATCAATCAAAATTAGCAATGGCCGAATCTGATGTGATTTTATTTGTGGTCGATGGTCGCAGTGGCATGTGCGCCGCCGATGAGCAAATTGCGCATTACCTACGTCTATTAAATAAAACCATTTATCTCATCGTTAACAAAACTGATGGTATTGATGCCGAGATTGCGAGCAGTGAATTTTACGCGCTTGGCTTATTAACAGAGCCTTACAGCATTGCGGCCTCACATGGCCGTGGTGTAACGTCGTTGATGGAAATGATCTGCGAAGATTTCCCAGAACAAGTTGAAACCGAAGAAAACCTTGAAGAAGCCGGCATTAAAGTGGCGATTATTGGTAAACCCAATGTGGGCAAATCGACACTGGTAAATAGGATGCTGGGTGAAGAGCGGGTGATTGTTTATGATCAAGCCGGCACCACACGAGACAGCATTGAAATTCCTTTTGAACGTCATGGGCAAAAATACACGCTAATTGATACCGCAGGTATTCGCCGACGCGGCAAAATAACGGAAACTGTTGAGAAATTTTCTGTGGTGAAAGCGTTGCAAGCGATTGAATCTGCTAACGTGGTATTATTTATTATTGACGCTTGCGAAAACATTAGTGATCAAGACTTAAGCCTTCTAGGCTTTATTCTAGATGCTGGGCGCTCATTGGTATTGGGCTTAAACAAATGGGATGGCCTTGAGCAAGAACATAAAGATGATATTAAATCCGAAATTGAGCGCCGTTTAGCTTTTGTTGATTTCGCCGAGCTACGTTTTATTTCAGCCTTACATGGCACCGGCGTGGGTGAATTATTTCCTCTAATTAATAAAGCCTATGATTCTGCAATGCAGCCATTAAGCACCTCAGAGTTGACCGAGTTCTTAATGCTTGCGGTTAGAGCAAATCCCCCGCCATTAGCGCGTGGCCGTAGCATTAAATTGCGATACGCTAATCCAGGTGGGCATAATCCGCCGATTATTGTGATTCATGGTAATCAAACCGATCGCCTACCGAAAAGTTACCAACGCTATTTAGTCAATTATTACCGTAAAGCTTTAAAATTAGTGGGCACACCGCTGCGCTTAGTTTTTAAAACCTCGGAGAATCCTTTTGCTGGCTTGCGTAATAAATTATCGCCGCGCCAAGAAGAGAAACGTCGCCGGGCTAAACGCAAATTTAAGCATAAGTAAGTTTAAGCTATGAGTACAGTAAGCCGCGAAGCGATTGTAAGATATACCTGCCAACAAATGTTTGAATTGGTAAACGATGTTGCTGCTTACCCTGATTTTTTGCCTTGGTGTAGTGCGAGTGAAGTATTTAGTGAATCAGATAAGCAAATGCAGGCCAGTTTGAGCATCAAAAAGGGCCTGCTTAAGCAAACCTTCGCCACCTCGAATACATTGGAGCCTTATAGCAAGCTTAGCATGGAGCTCTCGGACGGGCCTTTCGAGCAAATGCAAGGTGATTGGTTATTTGCCCCATTAGGCCAAAATGAAGAAGCTTGTAAAATTAGCTTTACACTTGATTTCACCTTTAAAAGTTATATATTAAGCAAAACCCTAACACCTATTTTCAACGATATTGCCAATAAAATGATACAAGCTTTCAGCCAGCGTGCCGCCCAAATTCATGGGGAGATAGTTAATGTTGATTGAAATTATTTACGCTACGCCCAACACGCAAAATTTACAACATATTGAAATTGAAGACGACTCAACCGTACAGCAAGCGATAGAACAATCGGGCCTATTATTGGAGTTTCCCGAGCTGGATTTGATGCAATTGCGTGTGGGAGTTTTTGGTAAGTTTGTCGCCCTAACTGACGTGCTAAAAGAGAGCGATAGAGTAGAAATTTATCGCCCTTTAATCATTGGCCCCATTGAAGCCAGACACCTTCGCGCAGCTAAAAAGACGTCTTAAAGTCACCGTTGGCACGGCTCAAGCGGTCATGTTTGAAGCTTAAAATCAAACGTTTTTCTGTCTTAGCACCTTTGCCGGGAATGTTGATATTCACATAAGTTAATTGCTGCGTGTTAAACGCTGGGCTAATACTTGGCGTGCCCAAAACTTTAATCACGGCTTGCTGGCTCATGCCCAGCTTAAGCTGGCTAACTTGGGCTTGTGAAAGAATATTGCCTTGCTGTATATCAGCTTTGGAATAAGGTACATACTTGGTGCAAGCTCCAAGACAGAGTATACTCGCGAATAGAAAAATAGCAGTTAGACGGCGCATTGGAGTCCTTAAATAATGTTGCTTTAGATGCCTCGCATTGTAACCAAAACTACCGCCTCACGCCACAGGAGATTGCATGCAAACTGACGATTTAAAAAAAGCCGGCCTAAAAATCACCGTGCCACGCTTAAAAATCTTAGAAGTACTAGAAACTGCCGCCGAACCTCACATGAGCGCCGAAGACGTGCATGGCAGCATTAAAGCCAGCGGTGAAGAAGTAGGCCTAGCCACGGTTTATCGCGTGCTGACGCAGTTTGAAGCCGCCGGCATTGTGATTCGCCACAATTTTGCCGATGACCGAGCCGTATTCGAATTAAACCAAAAAAGCCACCATGACCACATGGTATGCGTAAAATGCAACAAAGTAGAAGAGTTTGTCGATCCCATCATAGAATCGCGCCAAGAAGCCATTGCCAAACAAAACGACTTTGAAATGACAGATCACAGCCTAACAATATATGGTATCTGCAAAAATTGCCACGACCCCAAAAAATAAAATAACTGATACATCCAATAATTGAATAAAATATTCCTAATGTGTCGTGGCTATCCCAGGGTGTACGCACAGTAAATCCCGTCAAGTTGTAAGAGAATGTCTATTGCTGCTAGATTTGTCCATTTGAAAAAAATACGTCGCTACGCTCCTCGCAACGTCGATACGGGAGAGAAAGTTATGACATACAACGCCTATGGTGCACTTACAGGGTCCTTTCATCGACTGGACTATAACCTGTAAGAGTCATGATTCTGTAGGGGCGGTCTTTTTTATCCTTCAAAAAAACCTTCTAAGATGATGCTATAAGTAAAGCAGCTATAGCAGCTATAGCTGCTTTACACCACAGTATTGATCGCGCCCATTACAAACCACGCAGAATACGCTATAATCCCTCACTTTTTAACAAGAGGCAAAATCCCATGCTAACCGCTGCAAATGTAACCGTCCAATTCGGTACAAAACCCTTATTCGAAAACGTCAACGCCAAATTTAGTAATGGTAAGCGTTATGGCCTAATTGGCGCCAATGGTGCGGGTAAATCAAGCCTGATGAACGTGCTGGCTAGTAAAGTTACGCCTCAAAGTGGCTCAATATCAATTACGCCAGGTGAACGTATTGGTGTGTTAAGCCAAGACCAATTTGCTTACGAAAATGAGCGTGTATTAGATACCGTGATTATGGGACATAGTACGTTATGGGATGTCGCAAAAGAGCGCAACCGCATCTATAATCTTCCTGAAATGAGCGAAGAAGAGGGCATTCAGGTGGCTGACTTAGAAATGCAGTATTCTGAGCTAGATGGTTATTCATCCGAAGCCAGAGCCGGTGAGCTGTTGCTGGGCTTGGGCATTAGCGAAAATTATCACCTAGGCCTAATGAGCGCCTTGCCTCCCGCACTGAAACTGCGTGTATTATTGGCCCAAGTTTTGTTTGCCGAACCGAATATTTTGTTGCTCGATGAGCCCACCAATAACTTGGATATTAACACCATTCGTTGGCTTGAAGATGTGCTAAACCAAAGCAAAGCGACCATGGTTATTATTTCTCATGATCGCCATTTCTTAAATAGCGTCTGCACCAACATTGCCGATTTAGACTACGGCGAAGTTCGTTTATACCCTGGTAACTACGATGACTTCATGCTGGCATCAACCCAAAAACGCCAACAAATGATGGCCGATAATGATAAAAAGCAAGTGCAGATAGAGGAATTACAGGCCTTTGTGCGTCGCTTCTCAGCTAACGCCTCGAAAGCAAAACAAGCCACCTCACGTGCCAAGCAATTAGACAAAATTAAATTAGAAGATATGCGTCCCTCAAGCCGCCGAGCACCTTATATTAAAATTTCCCAAGAGAAGAAATTGCATCGTAATGCCTTGGTAGTTGAAAATTTAACCAAAGGCTACGATGAAAAACCTTTATTTGAAAATGTAAACTTTGCCGTTCAAGCCGGCGAAAAAGTCGCCATTATTGGTGACACCGGTATTGGTAAAACCACCTTGTTACGCTGCCTAATGAAAGAACTTGAAAGCGACAATCCCAATACAGTGATTCAATTTGCCGAACAAGCAGATCTAGGCTATTTTGCACAAGACCACACCAATGAGTTTGCCAACGACGTTTCGTTATACGACTACCTCTATGCTTGCAAAAAGCCAGAGCACGATGAACAATTGGTGCGCGGCGCTTTAGGTCGCATGTTGTTTTCAGGTGAAGATATTAAAAAACCGATTAGCAAACTTTCGGGTGGTGAAAAAGTTCGGGTGATATTTGCAAAATTCACCTTGCAATCGCCCAATGTTTTATTGCTTGATGAGCCAACAAACCATTTAGATATGGAATCGATTGAAGCGTTAAATGCCGCGTTAGAAGAATATGATGGCACAGTAGTGTTTGTTAGTCATGACCGTGAATTCGTGTCATCGGTTGCTACACGTATTATTGAAATCACCGCCGACGATGTGCGCGATTTTAATGGCAGCTACGACGAATATTTAGCAAAGCAAGCTGTTTAACAGCTTACACTAAAAGGATATCCCTATGCGCTCACG
>JAWUVP010000069.1:0-7483 GCA_034112285.1 Gammaproteobacteria bacterium | reverse complement strand
GCAATCTGCCTGACTACAGTGTAATTCATTAGATTGCCACGTCGCTACGCTCCTCGCAACGACGTATTTTTTTTCAAACGAGCAAATTTAGTAGCGCTAGATATTCTCTTACGAACTAGGTCAACGATATCTTACAACAAGACGGGATTTATAGTGCGTTTGCCCTGGTGGATTAGATAGGGGGCTGTGCTTTAAAAAATGTATAAAATACGACTAAAAGCACTGTCAAAATGCTACTTATAGGAGGGGTTTTGAAATGGAGATAAAATTCAATTTGTAAACAATAATACGGTCAAGCTTCCGTGAGTGAGTGTTGGCAATTAAATCCTTTTAACTTCCTTGGCCTAAAAAACTCTGCTTGAACCGTTGTTGTTGTTTACAATCTTAGTATAGGAAAAAATCTGAAAAGCGCTATAGTTAGTTATGACTATTTTGCCTAAAAAGTCTCTAACTTATTGAATTTAAAAGCTAATTATTAGTCTAAAAGCGCTTTTAATAGGCTGCTGGCGCCTAGGCGAAAGGTTTTTGCGCTCACCCAGTCTTCACCCATGATTTTACGGGCTAGTTGAATATAGTCTGCAGCCTCTGCTGGTGTGCGTACCCCACCGGAAGCTTTAAAGCCCACGGTGCGGGCGTTTGTGGCACCATATTCTTTCAGGGCTGTTAACATGATTTTGGCCGCGGCTAAGCTTGCGCCTTGGGCGATTTTTCCGGTGGAGGTTTTCAAAAAATCGGCACCGGCGATGAGGCAATCTTTACTGGCACCAGCAATTTGTGCTGGGGTTAAGGCGCCTGATTCCAAAATGACTTTTAACGTAATTTTACCGCATAATTTTTTAACGTCCGCAATTAGAGCTATGGCGGTTTCTGTGTCCCCGTTGGCATAGGCTTGGTAGGGCAAAACCACATCAATTTCAGTGGCACCATCAAATAAAGCCGTTTTCACGCAGGCTAATACTTGGGCTGGGGTGTCGTTGCCACTGGGGAAGTTGGCCACGGTGGCAATTTCAATGCTGGAGTCCACTAACGTGCGTTTGGCAAAATCAACAAATTCTGGCGCAAGGCAAATAGCGGCTACATTACCCAAAGGCGTGATGGCTTGTTGGCATAAGCTGCGAATGTCGTCTTCGGTGTCGGTGTCATTTAAGCTGGTTAAATCTAAACACTGAATGGCTAGGCGTTTTAGGGGGCCGTTCATTTTAAGTTCTTGCATTTTTCAATAAAGTTTTCGACTAAACACAGCATATCTTTAGAGGCGACATTAGCATAATACAGGGTTTCATCATGGTTTAATTCTGTGTCACCCATGCCGGCAGCATAATTTGTAATGGCAGAAACCACCACCACTTTTAAGCCGCAGTGTCTGGCAACAATCACTTCTGGCACGGTAGACATGCCAACGGCACCGGCGCCCCATTGTTTAAACACGTTGATTTCTGCTGGCGTTTCAAAGCTGGGCCCTAGCACGCCGAGGTAAACGCCTTTGTGCAAGGTGATGTTTTCTTCTTCAGCGGTGGTTTGCATTAACGCACGCAGCTCGGGATTGTAGGCATTATTCATATCAAAAAAGCGTGGCCCAAACTCGTCATCATTGCGCCCGACTAGCGGGTTGTTGAATGAAAAGTTAATATGATCTTCAATCAGCATCAAGCTGCCGGGGCCGGCGGCTTCTTGCATGGAGCCCGCCGCATTGGTGGCCAGTAATATCTCGCAGCCGAGTAATTTTAAGGTGCGCACCAAGGTTTGTACCATGGGGTTAGAAATGCCTTCGTAGTAATGGCGGCGTCCTTTTAGGCAAGCAACCGGTACGCCACGTAAATGGCCCAATACTAAGCAGCCATCGTGACCTTCCACGGTTGATTCGCTAAAGCCGGGCAATTCATCGTAAGGGATTTCAAATGCCTCTTCGATATGCTCAGCCAAGGCACCTAAGCCAGATCCGAGAATAATACCAACCTTGGGGGTGAAATCAGGGTAACGGGCTTTAATGGCGCGTGCGGCGCGTGCTTGCTGGGAATTGATAGACATAAGGACTCTCCAAAAATTAAGCGGCGACTATAGCATATACCCATGGCCATTCAAGGTGTGAGATTTATAGCAAAAAGATTTGCCCGAGGAAAAAGGGTTTTTCCTCGGGCAAATGTTGACGTTAGAAAGTTGCAACTTGGATGGCGATGGGTCTATTACTGCTTGGCGGCCCAAGCCAGAATGGCCATGCGGGCGGCTACGCCGTTGCGTACTTGTTGTAAAATAACCGATTGTGGGCCATCGGCAACCGCATCGGTAATTTCTACGCCCCGGTTTAAGGGGCCAGGGTGCATGACAATGGCATTGGGCTTGGCAAAAGCCAGCCGTTCGGGCGTTAACCCGTATTGCTGGTGAAAGCTAATGTCATCCACAAAGGTTTGCTCTTGCATGCGTTCTTTTTGTAAGCGCAGCGACATGATCACATCCACATTTTGCAAGCCTTGCTCAATGTCTGTAAAGCGCGTGACGCGGGTAAGGTTAATATGCTCTGGCTGTAGAGCTTGTGCACCAATTAAGTGAATGCTGGCGCCCAAGGTTTGCAGGGCCGCAATCACAGCATGCGCAACGCGCGAATGCCACATGTCGCCAATAATCGCTACGCGCAATGCGCTAAAATCGGCAAAGTGTTGCTGTATGGTTAGCATGTCTAATAAGGCTTGCGAGGGGTGTTGCTGCGTGCCGCAACCCGCATTAATTAACGCAATTTCTGCAGGCAGTTTGTCGGCAAGTTGTTGTAATAGGCCTTCTTGTTTGTGGCGAAGCACAAAGGTGTTCACGCCCATGGCGTGTAAATTGAGTACGGTGTCGAGTACAGTTTCGCCCTTTTTAGTAGAAGAAGTGCCGCTTTCAAGCGTTAATACGTGAGCCCCTAATTTTTTTGCGGCTATTTCAAAGCTGCAACGTGTGCGTGTGCTGGGTTCAAAAAACAAATTGGCGACGAACTGGTTTTCTAAGGCGGGAGGGTTGGCGCCATCAAGATAAGCTTGAGCTTGCTGCATTAATGCTAGCAAATCGGTTTGTGAAAGTTGTCTTATATCGATGAAGTTAGCCACGTTTTTGTCCTGTTAGTGTTAAGCCATTTTACCCGATTCTTTGACAAAAATTAGCTTTGTTGATTCATTAGCCAGCTTTCTAAAATTACCGCGGCAGCCATGTTATTAATTTCTGCTTTGCTGGGTTTGCTAATGCCTCGCTCTTCTAGGCGCTCTAATGCCTCACGCGAAGAGAGGCGCTCATCACACATGTGAGTGGGCAAAGTGTATTTTTTTTGTAGTTGAGCGGCAAAATCTTTGGCGGCCACCGACATTTTGCTCTGGCGGTCATCCATATGCAGCGGCAAACCGACCACAAAGCCTGCGGGTTGCCATTCTTTTACCAGCTTATCGATAGCCTGCCAATCAATAGAAGAAACCTGCTCCAGCGGCCTGGCCGATTGGGTGATGAGCTGCCCAACTGCAACGCCAATGCGCTTGGTGCCAAAATCAAAACCTAAAAATGCGTTAGGCATGCCCCACCGCCGTCACTAATTGGCTGGGTTCAAAACCCAGACTGCGAATGGAGGAATCCCAACGATCTTGTAGTGGAATATCAAATAGAATATCAAGCTTGACCTTGGTGGTGAGCCAAAAATTGTTTAGCAACTCATTTTCTAGCTGGCCTGGATCCCAGCCACAACAACCTAAAATCAGCAAGGCCTTGCTGGGGCCTTCGTCTTTTGCAATGGCTTTAAGGATATCTTTAGAGGTGGTTACCGAAAGATCATCACTAATATTAAAGCTACTTTCCCAATCGCAAAGGGTGCGTTGGTGCAATACAAAGCCGGTTTCTTCTTGCATGGGGCCGCCTGTGAGGACGATTTGGTCGGTTATTGTTGGGTTTTTATATTCAATTTCCATCGTGGTGAAAATGTCATCCAGCTGCAAATTAGTGGCACGGTTGATAACCAAGCCCATGGCACCTTGCTCGTTATGGTGGCAGATATAAATGACGGTGCGGTGGAAAAAGCTCTGGCCGTCGCTGTTTTGAGCTATTAGTAAATGATTGTGTAAGTTTTTTTGGTTCATGCATCTTAATATAGAGGTAGATTTAATAAACCACAAGGAAAAAGGCGAAAAATTGTGCTGCAAGTCCTTTCGTGGGGGGCACGTCTTAACCTCATTGTTTAGCAAACAGGTATAGATACTTTTCATACCCTTGTTTGGCCATATCCGCGACTGGAACAAAGCGCATTGCAGCTGAGTTCATGCAATAGCGCAGGCCCGTTGGTTGTGGACCATCTTTAAAAACATGACCTAAGTGTGATTTGCCATTTTTTGATAACACTTCGGTTCTGGTGCTAAAGAAACTGCGATCGGTTTTGGTCGTAATGTATTTTTTAGCAATGGGTTTGGTAAAGCTAGGCCAACCCGTTCCAGATTGATATTTATCGGTTGAACTGTATAACGGTTCACCGGAAACAATATCGACATAAATGCCGGCGCGATGATTATCCCAGTATTTATTGTCGAAAGGGCGCTCGGTCGCCCCTTTTTGTGTTACGTTATATTGTAGTGGCGTTAGCATTTTCTTTAGTTGGGCTGTCGTCTGTGAGACGTGATATTGGTTGGCGGCCAGCGTGCAGGCAAAAATGCTAATGATGATACTTAATAGTCGTTTGCTCATGGTTGTATACCCTATGTTAATGCTTTATTTTTCCAAACTTCGGCCACTCGCTGATCGCGTCCGCAACGCCAGCGGTAGAATTCATAGCGCCCCGGATTTTTTAAATAATAATCTTGGTGATACGTTTCTGCAGGATAAAAGTGAGTTGATGGCTGTAATTGAGTATACACAACCGGGAATAGTTTCTGAATTCTCTTCAAACTTTGTTCCGCTAGCTTTTGTTGTTGCTTGTTTGTATAAAAGATAACGCTTCTGTATTGCTCGCCGACATCACAAAATTGTCTATTGTTAACGGTAGGGTCAATGTGCTGCCAATAATAGTTGAGCACCTGAGAATAAGTCAGCTTTTTAGGGTCATATTGTACGATGATCGATTCAACATAATGCGTTGTGCCCGATGAAACTAAATCATAAGTCGGATTCTTTATGGTGCCGCCATCATAACCAACCGTTGTTTTGGTCACGCCTTTAAGTTTGTCAAAATCAGATTGCATACACCAAAAACAACCACCAGCAAAAATAGCTTTTTGGGTCGCAGGCTTAGATTGTGCTAAGAGATTTCCAGACAGAATGATCAATAATATGAATAAGGGCATGCGACGCATAGAAAAAATCTCAGTTAACAATATCATTAAATAATAAACTAAATAAACCTAGGGTCAAGCTTGGGGGGTAATTGTCAAAACTAACCTCGTTGAATACTTTTTTATGGAATTTTGGGGTTTGAAAGGGAGCATGTCTTGAATCTTTGCAATGGCTCTAAGGATATCTTTAGAGGTGGTTACGGCAAGGTCATCGCTAATATTAAAGCTACTTTCCCAATTGGAGGCGGTGCATTGGTGCTGCAAGTCCTTTCGTGTTTTTGCTTTTTAGACGTGGCGCACGAGGTTCAACTAATTATATTAAAAAAATTCAAATATGAAAAGAGCGTTGGTCGAGGTAACGTTTTATAACTATTTTAGCGAACAAAAACAAATTGCTGTTAAAATGGTTTAGGCCTGATAAAATTCCGATGCAATTATTAAAGAATTTTTGTGATTTTAAAAATGATGGTTGAAGTAAAAAATAGTGTAAAATAGATACTTTGAGGATATAGATAATGAGCGATGAACTCCCCAATGGCGAAGTGACACTCGTGCCGTATACAGCCATTTCAAAAGAAGCCGTGGAAGTGTTGGTATCGGAATTTATTTTGCGCGAAGGTACCGACTATGGTGAGCACGAAATGACGTTTGATGAAAAGTCTGCACAACTTCATCACCGCTTAAAAATGGGTGAGGCCCATATTAGTTTTTGTCATGATAGTAATACTTGCAATTTAACAGCCCCTAATTTGCTAGGGCATAAATGATAATGATTTAAAGGCCTGCCAAGCCTGCAAGATGAAGATGTAATTGATTGATACAATCACCCACTTAATAGGACAGAGCCATGCCACAAGATGACGCCAAAATTCAACACGACGCACAGCTACGTCGCAAAGCCTGTCGAACGGCTTTAATCGATCTTTTCTGCGCACGATTCCCCAATGCTTTTTCTATGGCAACGCCTAAACCCCTTAAAAAACGATGTCTTGTCGATGTGGCCACCGACTGGGAAGCGCATCGTGACGATTACCCTGCGTGCAGTAAACTATTACTGCGTGAAGCTTTTGGGGTTTACACCTCAAAGAAGCGTTATCACCAAGCCTGTCTTGTTAACGGTGCGATGCGTGTTGACTTGCAAGGTGAGGCTGTTGAGGCTGTAGCTGATGCCGAAAAGGACTATCACCTTGAGCGGCTAGCCAAGAAATAATTGAGGGCTCATGTCTTTATCAAGACTTGAGCCTGTTTTTAAACCCTGCGCTCTGCTTGACGAGATATTCTGGCAGCAGTCAACGTTGAAAGTATCAACTCTAACCATACGAAGACATTCTTAGCGAGCTCTTTATTGCATTCGTGCTGTTGTGTATGCATGAATTCACCATTAATATCACCAAGATATAAATGTTTTACAATATAGATGTTGAAAGAATGTTTATTGAAGCGTCCTTCTTGCAAACGTTTTTGCAATAATTTCAACATTTCAACCAAATTAATCGTAGCAATAAAGCTGCGAATATGTTGAGTAAAGATCTCTGCATTGACTTGACCATTATGTCCATGGCTTATATTTCGATATGCAAAGCTCGGGCCTTTTTGGCTAAACCAGTATTGATAATCATGCTTTGCTGCCTGAAGTATTGTAGCGAGTTTTTCACACTGCTCAGCATAGCGCCCCATTTCAATGCATAAATTTAACATCTGTTCTACTTTAGCGGCAGGGGTTTCAGCCGGATGCTCAAGATTGAAGACATTAAGACGATTGAGCAACTCATGAACCATCACATATAATGAATTTTTTGAGTATGAGGTCAGCAAATTTCTACTAACTTGATCCATTAAGATGAGCGCATGCATGCGCAGAAATATAGTTGCGACATTATCAGCAATTGAGAGATTCAATTCCTGCCGAAGTTGATGGGCTTTGATAAGGCGCCGATCTGTTTTCCGATTCACGCGTATATATTCGTCAATCACCTCGTATAGTTTCGCCTTTAGAACAGCGACTCCCTGGCGACTCATGGCTTGAACACGCCTGCCCACTTTAATAATTGCGGCAGCACTGTCGTCATTTACAAACACACCATTAAGCATTTTCTACCTCACACTTTGAAACAAATTGTTTGCATGTTTTTATAATATAATTATTCATTACGCAAGTATACACGTCAAAATGAATTTTTCAATGAATTTATAAAATTTAATTTGCATTT
>JAWUVP010000068.1:0-13016 GCA_034112285.1 Gammaproteobacteria bacterium | reverse complement strand
CCTTAAATTTAAATAGTGCTAATCTACCTTTAAGCCATAATGCTAGCGGCACCTTCGTGCACATTAGCAATCAAATTTTGCCGCTAGCCGAGGCACTTGTACCCAACATTATTGCGCCAGCGTTAATACAAAGTGCCCAAGTGAGCTTCCCTTGTATTCAAAGCTTAAACGATATAGCGCTTGTTCCAGGGCTAAACAATCCCGTGGCCCGTTTACTGCTGCTACCACAAACCTCAGTTTGTTCAGCTCAACTCAATAATACCGCGGCTGATGTACGACAAATTCAGCTTACGCTCTTGCAAAATGCAACAGCGGCAGATCTAGCGCAAGTCTGTCCGGCAACCACCGCAACAGCTCTAACAACAGGCATCACAACATTAACCCCTAGCTCGCAAGGCCCAACCTTTGCGCCTTCGCCAGCCCCTAGCTCGCAAAGCCCAACCTTTGCGCCATCACCCGCCCCTAGCTCGCAAGCCCCAACTTCACCGGCACCCACCAGCTTGGTAACCCAATCACCATCAGGCGCCCCGAGCCTTACACCAACAGCCGCTTCACTGCTCACCACCTTGGGAACCACAATAGCACCTAGCCTTGCGCCTTCAACGTTAGCACCCAGCCAAGTGCCAACGCATGGACCAACGAGAGGGCCAACAGAAGGTTTGCCACCAACACCAGCTGATAGAAAAATTTAATAACTAATTACGGAAAAACAAAGACCATGAGTGAACATCAAAACCAGCTTGCAAAAATAAATGAGCACTTGTTTAATCAAGTGCTGGCCCATGTTGTTATGTTAATAAGCGATCGCGCCTATTTTACGAAAGAGCGGCAAGCCTTGGCTGACACCTTAAACACGGCAACAAGTTTTTGGAATAGAAAATTCGAGAACATCGCCGACACGCGCGATTTATCGCTTGATAATGAAATGGTAGCACAACTAAAAATAGCTTTATTTGAAGCTTATATTGAATATATAGCAGAGAATACAGCTCTTAGCAAAGCAACGGGAATAATTTTTAAAAATCCTGATCATATTAGGCCCGTGTGTAAACGCGTGGGAGACAAGCTCACCGCACTGGGTGGCAGCTGGGCAGAAAATAGAACCACTTTTGAACCGACACAAACGAACCGTGACATATTGTTAAAACGCTCACCCATATTGGTTAAGGCGCGTGTTAAGGATAACTATTCCACGCTCGCGTTTATTATTATTTTATTAGAATTAGCTTTGCGAGAAATCTATAAGCCAGAAAACCTTGAACGGGTTACCACTAACCCAACTGCTTTTTTTAATGACATCTGCAATAACATGCAAGTGCTTACTCAGCTTAAAAGCCCTAAACCCATTGCTAGCTAACAACCTTTATTATTAATAGGCACAAAAAAACCGGCAAAAGCCGGTTTTTTTAATATAGAAGCAAAGCTTATTTAATCTTTCCTTCTTTATACATTACATGCTGACGGATAGTCGGATCAAACTTTTTGATTTCCTAAAGTTCAGAGTAGTGTTATGAAATCACGATTATTACCGCTTAAAATACAACAATAGTTTTTCTATCACACAGGTCTATTTAAAAGAAGAAGTTTATTAGCATTATTTCCAGAGGCACAAACTCAAGCAAACGCATCCTCTAACGCCTGCGCCACACCAGGCGACACAAACGGCTCATAGTCACCCCCATAGCGAGCAATTTCTTTAACAAGCGTCGATGAAATGCCGGTTACGTCTTGTGATGGCGCTAAAAAAATCGTTTCTAGCTCTGGCGCCATTTGCTGGTTCATCCAATTAAGCTGGTATTCATACTCAAAATCACTGCCGGTGCGCAGGCCACGCAATATAATGTTAGCTCCACACTCTAACGCTAAATCGACCGTTAAGCCTTCGTAACCGGTTACCGAGACATTTTCCAAATGCTCTAACGCTTGCTCAGCCAACGCCACGCGTTGCTCCAAGCCAAACAAGGCCGTTTTGCTCGAACTCACCCCAACCGCGACAATCACCTCGGTGAACAACCCGGCTGCGCGCTGAATAATATTCAAATGCCCCTTGGTGATGGGGTCAAATGTACCAGGATAAAGAACAATATTATGCATAATGAGGCTACCTTCATGTTGTATTAAGGAAAAATAGATTATAATACAAACTACATTCAAGCACGAGGTTACTATGAAACTGTTTAAACTTATCGCCATCAGCGCCAGCGTAGGCTTATTAGCCGCCTGCCAACCTAACTTAGATTCTAACAGCTACGACTATTACGGCGGCCAATCTGGCCATGTGCGTGAAGCCGTGGTGAAAGATATTCAATATAACGTCAACGTACGCCGCAATTCCGGTGTCGGCACAATTGCCGGCGGCATTGCCGGTGGCGCTGTTGGCTCTAATTTAGGGGGCGGCACTGGCGCTATAGGCCTTGTGGGCACAATTGGTGGCGCAGTGCTAGGCGGCATGGCAGGCAACGCTGTTGAAGGCTCAGCCGGCAGTACTCAAGCGACGCTATACATTATTAAGCTGCATGAAAGTGGCCGGATGTTATCAGTCATTCAGCAAAATCGCTTACCTTTGTGTAAAGGTGATCACGTGTACCTTATTGGTAACAACGAACGCCCACGTTTGATTTTAAACGATAGCTATTACAGCAGCGGCGAACATAGCCGTACGGGATGTTTTAAGCGTAACAACGCCTAGCAACAACGGAACTTGCCACGACGGGACGCGTCATTGCGAGTCCCGCAGAAGCGGGTAACCCTTCACTTTAAACACGAGATTGACCTGTGCCCTCGGGTGCGCGTCAATCTCGTCCATAACAATGAAATCCCTCCCCGCTGCGCCAAACCTCATTCTCTTTACAACAAACTGATAACACAAAGCACATTAATTGACCAACTCTCCCCGCTGATTTCAGCCCACACCTTGACCTTAACCGCGTTAGCTTTTACTATCGCACTCATATTACACCCAGGCATATTATGGATCACTCAATCATCACCAAGCTCGAGAAGCAGGTTATCAGCCTCGCACAAGCGTACACCAAGTTACGCAGCGAAAATGACGAGCTACGTACCAAGCAAGCCTTGCTCAACCAAGAGCGGCGCCGCCTTGAAGAAGCCAACCGCAACGCGGTGCACAAAATTAAAACCATCGTTAACAAAATCAAAACCATGGAGCAATAACATGGCCGAATTTACCACCGTTAGTTTAAGCATTGCCGAACGCAGCTACCAATTAAAATGCAAAACAGAAGAAGCCGAGTGCCTAAAGCAAGCCGGAGGCTACTTGGATATGAAAATGCGTGAAATACAAACCGCGGGAAATGCCGTAGGTTTTGAACGCACCGCCATGATGGCCGCCATCGATGTTTGCTTTGAATTCATGACCTTACGTGAACAACAATCAGAATATGGCGAAGAAATGTATGGTCGTTTGAAGAATTTAAGCGAGCGCGTAACCCATATTATCGACGACAAAAACATTGAACTGCAAAGCAAAACCGCTGGCGAGCAGCAAGCGTTAGATATTTAAAGGTTCAAATAGCATGCTCTTGCTCATTTTATTTTCTTAACCCAGGGCAAACGCACTATAGATCCCGTCATGTTGTAAGATCTTGTTGACCTAGTTTGTAAGAGAATGTCTATTGCTGCTACATTTGTCCATGTGAAAAAAAAGTACGTCGTTGCGAGGACACGGGTGGGAAAGTCACGATGTAAAACTCTTCTAGTTGTGTTTTGTACATTTTTTAAAGTGCGTACACCCTGCTTCTTAACCCAAACCACGCCAAAAATTAAGGTTTCATTCCGTATTATCTGCTATAATTATCATGTTCTCTGTGGTGTTTGCCAGTGGCTTTTAACTCAAGAACCAATGCTTAAAATTAAAAGGATTTGTCCTCTGAACGTTGTTGTGCCAGCCTGCCTTAGTAGCAGGACGCCTGAAATATTCATGATGCGTCCGCGCTAGAACCTCGGTTCTGGTGTTAAGGCTATAGCGGCATCTTGGAGAACTCTTCTATTGGCAACACGGTATTTTTATCATGTCTGAACAGCGCCAACACTTATTAGCCGCCCGCAAAAATTTAACGCTCCAGCAGCGTGAGCAGGCTAACCACCTTATTCAGCACCACATTATTAACAGCGATATTTTTAAGCGCAGCCAACACATTGCCTGCTACTGGCCGCTAAGCCATGAAGTGGCCACCGCGCAAATAATTGAGAGCATTTTAACGCAACAAAAACAGTGCTATTTACCCGTGGTGCAAACCAATAAAAAATTAAACTTTGTGCCCTATACCGCCGACACACAACTACAAGCTAATCAGCATTCCATTTTAGAGCCTAGCAGCACGGAAAACTATCTTGCAGAAAATTTGGATTTAGTGATCGTGCCGCTGGTCGGTTTTGATCAACACGCACACCGTTTAGGTTGGGGCCAAGGCCATTACGATCGTAGCTTTGAATTCATGCAAGCCACACCGCGGCCCAAAGGACCTTATTTGCTTGGCCTGGGTTATCAATGCCAATACAGCTCGGATTTAGTACAAAATACTTGGGATGTGAGGCTTGATGCCGTCGTCAGTGAGGTGGGCAGTTATCCTACGGGTATAGATCAGCGTATTTGAAAAAGGGGGCTTTACACCCCCTTCAAAAGCTAAGCCTCTTCGACTTCAGCCGTCCATTTACTTAAAATCGCAACAATTTTTTCAGCTTGATCTTTACTAGAAATATTAAATTTCGATTTTTGCTGATACGCCCCATTACGTTTTTGATAACGGCGAATGCCATACTTATCAGGGCCATATTCTTCTTTCGCACGGTTCCAATCTTGGTAACGGTACAACAACGTCGCCCATGCCCCTTTGGTTAGCACTTCTTTATCCAGCTCTTTAACGGTTGTAATGCCGTCTTCCATATATTCAATCGTTAATTCATCAACGCTTTCAGCCATGTTGCTCTCTCCTAAAATAAAAAGAGAATCATAGTGGTTTTCATAAATAATGCAAGTACGCTGTTGACAAGAATCAGACAAAAGGCCCCTTTGGTTTTGCAGCAGAAAGGAGCTCCTTTTCAATTTTTTTTAATGTGTCTTCTAGCGTTTCCTTCATACCCACCACATTTGGCTTACTCAGAAGTGGCTGCTCTTCATCGCTTTCAGCTGCTGGCTCAGAGCCAATACCGCAATACGGCACCATATATCGAAATAAACTTCTCACACAATAGACGCTGCTTATTCCAATATTAAAATACTCTAGCATAACAGCGGGTTGTCCATCAGGATTCAACCCTTCACGCTCATAAATCGCCCTTAATGACAGAAACGTTAAATAGGCGCTCGCCACAGAACTACAGCCTGCCAGCAAAAATCGCCATAACTTATCCCAAACAACGTGACCTGGAAACGTCGGCTCAATCAAGATCAACGCTTGCTCATCAACTTCAAACTCAATAGCACTCATTAACGCTTGCAGTTGCTTATTGGCTTCATCCAAATTAACTGCTATGGCTTTTTTACGCGCAGCAGCAAGCTTATCATTAGGCAAGCTCGCCATTTTTTTCTTAAACGTCGCTATTTTTTTCTTCAAACTAGCGGCTTCGTATTTATTGTACGTATCCACGCGCAGCCGGGTTATTTTATTTGAGCGACGGTAAACCGTGGTGCTGCCCACAAGATAAAACAAAGTGGCCAATACTTTCAAAATAATATCATTACGTGATAGAGGTTTATCGCTTTTTATCATGCCTTGAACCATAGGGTATGTGGTCGAGGCGAGCTTTTGTGCCGAATTCATTACCGCGGTCAAGGTATCACCCAAGCGGGCTTTATGCTTACCTAAAAAAGAATACACTTGAAAGCCGGCCAAAAAAGCTGACACACTCGCTCCCAGCATCCCAAAGAGAACCGTTTTCCACGTCATCTGCCAACCTTCATTCAAGCAAGTATAACCATAAGTTGTTTCGGGTGCTTCGCGCCCAAATAAAGTACCTATGTTCCACCCCGTCATCGCAGTGGCCGTCACAGACATAATGGGGTTATAGATTTTCAACCAATGCGAGCTCGGCGCATAAGGCGGGCTTTTCGTGCCCTTGCCATAAAGGTGAATAAATTTTCGGGCTTTGCGAAACTGCTCATAAAAGGCCACCGGGAAAGTGATGGCAGCAATGGCAATAAGTATGCCCATGTAAAGCCGAAAATACTCTTCATCTTCCTCTTTCGCGTGGCAAAAAGCCATACCGGTAAAGCTATGGTAACCAAAAATGGCTTTAGTCCACCCCACAATGCCTGCTACAGCACTAACCACCCCATGCAGTTGCCAACAGTTTGCAATATTGCCCGCCAAGGTACGCAAAAATTCGAACGATAAATCTTGCGGCACAGGGTTGGTTTCAGCTTGGATGGTGGGGTCTTGAATATTATGAGTAAGAGCTTGAGTGAGTATTTGAACGGGCATCATTTGCAACTTGTTGTTATCATGCCGCCATCTTAGCTAAGAAAAATTAATGTAACCTTAACAACCGTTAAAATAATAAATAAAAAACCACACAGTTGAAATTAATGCATCACTAAGCCCTTTTGCAATGATGTGCTTTGTTAAAAAGCGCGCCATATTGCTACTTAACGGAAAAAGCGGATAATGGCCTCTTTACTGACCAACCTATTGAGCAAAAGGTTTGACCTATGAAAAAAATCTTATTGCTTATTTTAATTGCTTTTCTCATTACCGTCGCCGCGCTGTCTATCTCTATTTACATCAGTGAATCACCACAACAAGACACCCTCACAGAAGCGCAAAAAGTAGGCCCCACACCCACCCTGCCTAAACCCGAGCATCACCTTATTCCTACCGTTAAAATTGCCAAGGCCATTGGCTGGCCTAACGGCATGACCCCCATAGCGGCTGCCGGCTTAAAAGTAAATGCTTTTGCCAAGGGGTTAAAGCACCCTCGCTGGATTTATAGATTGCCTAACGGTGACGTTCTTGTGGCCGAATCCAATGCGCCCGCAAGAAGTCGCAGCAACAAAAATTTGAGCCTTGAGTCAAAGGTTAAACGGTTTGTTGCAAAAATCCTTAAGCGCCAAGCCGGTGCAGGTGTGGCCAGCCCAAACACTATTACATTATTGCGCGACACAACAGGCCGTGGCGTTGCCGATAAACGCACCGTCTTTCTTGAACATTTAAATTCTCCATTTGGCATGGCGCTCGTTGGCCATTATTTTTACGTCGCAAATGCCGACGCCATCATTCGCTATCCCTATACAACCGGCGAAACCTCTATTAAAGCACCCGGCGTAAAAGTGGTCGATTTAATGGGAAAAACCACACTCAATCATCACTGGACAAAAAGTCTGGTGCCAAGCCATGACGGGGCTTATTTGTATGTCGGCATCGGCTCAAATAGTAACATCGGTGAAAATGGTCTGGACGAAGAAGTAGGCCGCGCAGCCATTTGGAAAATCAATCGCCTCACCGGCCAACATCACATTTTTGCCTCCGGCTTACGCAACCCCGTTGGCCTAGCTTGGAACCCACAAACCCATGCGCTATGGGCCGTCGTCAATGAGCGCGACGACCTTGGCAACGATCTAGTACCCGATTATTTAACCTCTGTTAAAGAAGGTGCATTTTACGGCTGGCCTTATAGTTATTATGGCCAACACATCGACTTGCGCGTTCAACCTCAAAAGCCTGCGCTGGTTGCCACTGCCCTTTCGCCAGACTACGCCTTAGGCTCACATGTTGCCTCACTGGGGCTAACCTTTTATACCGACCACCTACTGCCCAAAAAATATTTTGAAGGCGCCTTTATTGGCGAGCACGGCTCTTGGAATCGAAATCCTGCTACGGGATATAAAGTGGTGTTTATTAAATTTGTTAACGGCAAACCTGTCGGCCTGCCCCAAAATATTTTAACCGGCTTTTTAAGCCCGCAAGGTGATGCTTATGGCCGTCCCGTCGGTGTTACCACCGATAAAAAAGGCGCGCTGTTAGTGGCTGATGACGTGGGCAATATTATTTGGCGAGTCTCGCCTTTAAAATAAGTACGTCGTTGCGAGGAGCGTAACGACGATACGGAAGAGAGGGCAATGATTCAAAACTTTTCTAGTTGTATTTTGTACATTTTTTGAAACGCGTACCCCCTGCGTGCACCAACGACACGGGAAGGATTTAATTTAGCCTTAACAAATGCTCTGTAAGTTGCGGATACAATAAATATATAAGACTATCGCGTTTATGCTCATTGAAATTATTACCGCCCCCAACAAACCGCTTTATTAAAAGCACTAGAAACGCGCTTTACTGATTTTTTAACCACTTATTTTCCCGCTGTAAACAAGCTCGGCGCATCACCAGAGTTCGCGCACTGGTCTTACAATTCAGAAGCCGGGCTTCCGCAAGCCTTACCCCTCCCCTCACCGCAAGATTTATTGCAAGCAACAAATTGGCAAGCGGGAGGCGCTTTAACCTTATTTTGTTATCAGCAACTACTTGATTTGGGCTACTTTGAAAAAGAAACGCCTTTAGATGAAGCACTATTTTACTGCCTAGGGCATGCCGACCCACAAGATTTACATTCCCTAATGAAAGATGATGGACGGATATTCTTCGGTTGCGCCCCTTCTAATATCTTACCCCATAGTAAATATAGTCGTGCACTACAATTAATTATCATTGTTAGTCTTAATATGGGCTTAATAAAAGTTAGATAGACTGTGTTCTATTGAAAATAACGGTTAAATAATCAAATAGTATGCCTCCACCCATTAAACTAAAACCAAATTTTGCACGTCGCTATAAAGCGCATGGCGGCGTGGATTCATTCGATAAAATCCTTCGTACATTTCAAGAAGACAATCCAGGGCGGGAATTCCTACGTCTTGATTTTTTCTGCTTAGGAGGCAAGCTCAGTAAAGCACCCCGACCAGAAATGCATATCACCCCCCAAGGTCGTTTACAAGCTGCTGATAAAAGCCGCATTCAACCTCTACGCCAATTTTTATCCGTGACAGCAACAAACACACCCTATGCTTCTATGTATAAAATGCCAAATCCAAACGACGAGCCGTGTCCATTAGTACTCCCGCAAAGAGCATTTAAGGAAAACTATACCGATTATCCAACCACACCTACTCACTTACAAGAACACTCATGTCTAGTCTCACTCACAAATGATGCCTATAAAAATAACGCTGGCTTTTATGACCTAGACATGCTTGTGGTGCATGATGTATTGCTAATGCCTGAAGTCACCTGGGAACAGGGGATAAATATGAGCGCTTATTTTTCATTAATTCCTTACACAGTCACACCTGCTACCTGTTATTACACCTTACATATCTGCCCGTCAGCCCCAGGGACACCCTACAAAAAACTGTACGCGCAAGATGCCCCCCTTACTTATTATGACCATCACTTTATTCAACAGCGCTTACTGTGTTGCACCGAATTAAAATTTCCAGCAGGAACAGAGGTGATAATTAAGAAACTGCAAAGCAACCAACATTATAATGGCCTTACAGGTATCGTTCATGCTTTTAGAAAAGATAAACAGCGATATGTCGTCTGCCTACCAAGTAAAGACAACACAGAAATTTTAGTAAAAGAAATCAATTTTCATTTTAAAACAGCCCCACCATCCAACGCTCCTGCACTTACCACAACTGATCATTATCAATCATTCTACGCCCCCAATGCGCTAGGTGATCTGTCCTATATACGCTACCAATCTAGTCTATTACATGGCTATACACAGATCATGAGAGCTCACGATCGCCGAAAAGGTCGTTCCTCAAAATTTTATGACGAAGCCACACTAAAAGCGGTCTATAATATGACGTTATCTATTCGCCAGTTGGGCAAATGGAATAACACAGCTTGGGTCGTTGAAATTACCGTAAAAAAAATAACTAACTCTACCCCTCGCAATTATTTCCCAATGCCTTTCCCATTGTGGGTACCAGGACCAGAGCTGGATGATAAAAAAATTATTACCATTTTGAGTAACGAGTTACTCACCACGCTCACAGCAAAAAGACAGGCGCTAGAAGAAACGTTTAGCAAACCGTACGAATGTGGCATATGCTTCACCGAACTTGCTGAATACATTCTTATACCCTGCCTCTGCTATGGTGTTTGTACTAACTGCGGAGATAAAGCCTTCCCAGTCAAGCCAGAGAGTGCTCCCAAGAAAGCCCCTCTCCCCCTATGCCCTTGGTGTAGAACAGAAATACAGCATAAATATAATCCAAAAGACGTTATAAGAATGGGTTTGAACATCCAACTACGCAGTAAACCGCGAGAAGCAGAAGCAGAAGCAGAAGCAGAAGCAGGAGCAGGAGCAGCACAGCAGCCTACTTATTCATGCGATAACCCTGCTTGCACTAACAAAGCAGACAAGAAATGTAACGGCTGCCTTAGTGTGTCTTATTGTAGTCTCGAGTGTCAAAAAGTTCATTGGAAAGCAGGACATAAAGCAGCCTGCCAAGCTAAAACAGCGAGCAAAAAGCCGGGGCAGAAAATATAATCTCGCCGTCGTTAAGGAGTAAAAAACATAACTATAACCATCGCACCTTAAGATACGAAATTTCTTTGCTAGAGAATCGCATTCTTATAGCCAAATCCCCTCAAAAAAAAGGCTGATTCGCATTTTTATTACTATTGCCAGATAGAATGGACAACTTACCAGACGAGTTAATCCCTACACTAGAAAGCATTATAGACGTTGGCAGTTTCGTTGGAAATGGTCATGGCACATGTATATCGACGGTTGAAGAGGATGACGCTGCCCTCAAAAAAGACTATAAAGACGGTTATAGATATCAGTTACATTACCAAAGCAGGCTCTATGGTAATAGCCGGGCTTTAGGTCGAGTGATTGATGATGCGCAATTCATATCAGAAGTACAAGTAAACAAGATCAAGCCTGCTTATTTAAAAGATTGTAAGTTAATTGTGTTTGATCGTTATAATCCACATGCACATTGAGATTAATGATAATCCTTGTTACTCAATTTGTTCGTTTGAAAAAAAGTGCACCTTTGCGAAAAGCGTACGCACTGTCAACCTGACTCACGCAAACAGGATTTAATTTAGCCTTAACAAATGCTCTGTATGATACGCCTATAATAAATAGATAAGACTACCGCGTTTATGTACGTTAAAATTATTCCCGCCACGCAAATGAATGAACTCGTAGACGATGGCGCACGCTCTCTCTATTCGAGTGGTTTTCAAAAACCCGCCTGGCTAACCCGCTTATGCTGCCCCTGGTTTGTGAAATCGCCAAGCGATATGCCTCTCCACGATGATTACCGGAAAATATTAAGCCTTTTAATGAGTCTGCCACAACAAACCGCTTTGTTAAAAGCATTAGAAATACGCTTTACTGATTTTTTAACGGCTTATTTTCCTGCTGCAAACAAACCGGCCGTATCGCCTGAGTTCGCGCACTGGTCTTACAATTCAGAAGCCCGCCTTCCGCAAGCCTTACCTCTCCCCTCAACGCAAGATTTATTACAAGCAAAAAATTGGCAGGCGGGAGGCGCTTTAACCTTATTTTGTTATCAGCAACTACTTGATCTGGGCTACTTAGATAAAGGCACGCCTTTAGATGAAGCACTATTTTACTGCCTAGGGCATGCCGACCCACAAGACTTACATTCCCTAATGAAAGATGGTGGACGCATATTCTTCGATTGCGGCCCCTCAGATGTTTTACCCCATGGTAAATATAGCCATGCATTGCAATTAATTATCATAGAGTTGGCTCAAAAAATGGGCTTAATCGAGTTAACATTCCCAGCAAGGATGCGTGTAAAAGCCTTATTACACAATTCCGGTAAAATTCAGGGAATGCATGGTTGGGACTATTCTCTTGAAGGCACTATAACTCGCACACTCAAAGGTGCTCGAGGGTTTAACATTGTCATGCTTTCTATCGGCAAACAAACCTGCCCACAATTATTCCGCTACCTAGGTTTTTCATATCTTAAAAAATTACAAACCCAAATGCGAGAGAATAAGCTCGAGGCCACAGCTCCAAAGTGTAGAGACTACTTATCTGGGTTAATTAAATACTGGCGAACCAATCCCATTTTGGGCGGCAAAAACCCTGAATATACACAAGCATGGCAAAAACGACATCATGCAGAGCAACGAGATAAAGATGGCGAAGTTTTTATAAAGCGTCGTGAAGCGGACACTCCGTTTAGCCTCATTTCTCGTCGAATACAAGCTGTAACGAGCTCAGCATTAAGTGCTCAGCCCTGCCGCAGTGCAACAGCAAAAAATAAATAAATTCAAATAATGAATGTCCGCCAAACTCCCTCAAAATAAAGGCTGATTCGCATTTTGCACGGGCTCTGCCACCGAGCCTGCCGAGCTGGCAACGCTGCTATTATCGGTGCCCGACAAGCTGGGCGCAAACTGCTTGCGAAAAATTTCAAAAATCGCATTAGTATCACTGGGGCCGGTGGCCTGTCCGGTGTCGGCGTTGATGCGCACGGTCACAATGCCTGGCGGCGGTAGCAAATTACTTTCTGGCATGCCTTTTAAGGCTGGGCGCATATAGTCAATCCATATGGGCAGAGCCGCTTGTGCGCCATATTCAAAAGTTGAACGTGGTTGATCAAAACCCAACCAAGTAACGGTTAACATTTTCGTGTTGAAACCTGAGAACCACGCATCATTTTTAACATTGGTGGTACCCGTTTTACCGGCTAAATCACCACGTTTTAGCACCAAGGCAGCACGGCCTGTACCACTGGTGATCACGCTTTTCATGGCAGAGTTAATTAAATACGCCACTTGAGGAGAAATCACTTGCGGCGCATTCGCTTCTGGCACCCCCATGGTGGCGCCATCATTAACGCCTTGCGCATTACATAAAAAACAGGCCTTAGCCGGCGTGGCTTGATATAAGGTTTTGGCGTTGTCTTCGGTTATGCGTGTGATTAAATAAGGGTTAATTAAAAAACCGCCATTGGCAAACACGGCCAAACCGCGGGCCAGCTCAATGGGGGTCAT
>JAWUVP010000067.1:0-27225 GCA_034112285.1 Gammaproteobacteria bacterium | reverse complement strand
AAATTTCTAAATGATCAGCCTGTATTAGCCGCAAATTTTACAACGCAGCTGTTATTCAGCAAAGCGCTCCTCTATCTATATCTAATGGTAATGTCATCGTTAAGTCTTTATGTACTCTTGACGGGGGAATACTGGCAAGAGCAATTATTACCCCTACTTGTTGGCATGGGAGCAAGAACAGTTGCTGCAAAAATTGGCTCATCTGCGGCAACACAAATTTTTAGAGACATAAAACCAGATAGTAAGCATGATTAGTCATCTCGTAAAAGCCTGTAAATAAATGTTCACTGTATAAAGGTCAACGCTAGAAAACGGCATATTGAGGTGCGATGGGTATGTTCCCATCGTACCATTTTTTGCCCTACCTAGATTGTGCGCTACAAGCCAATATGTGATAATCTGTTTCTAATTCAGCATGAGTTAACCTGCAAAGAGATACTGACCATGAAACACCTTATTTTACTCACCAGCTTGCTGGCCGCTAGCGTGGCTTTTGCTCAAGATGGCTTTCCCAGTAAAGCTTTTAGCCATGCCCTGGCCTCTGTCACCAAAGAGAGTAAAATCATTACCTCGCCAGGTGCTAGCGCCCCGCCGCCCGCGCGAGTTTCGCAATTTAATGTGCCGGTGCACCGCATAACCGACGCCGACCATTTTTACAGTGAAATTCAGCTGGGCTTTGGCGGCATGCAAACCAAAACTGGCAATGGTGCAAACACCCCCGATTTTATCTTTCGAAAAAGCCAAGACAACAGCCGCACCGCGGCCTATCGCCTTAGCGTGGGGTACTTGTATTCTATTAAACCTTACTTTGAACTGGGGCCGGAGCTGGGCTATGAAAAATATGGTAACAACGCCTACACCACTGCCAGCACTAGCAGCCCCGAACATAAAACGACCTACGTCTACCAAGGCCACTCAATCGACCTTTTAGCCAATGCGCTCTACCAATTCAACCCGCAGTTTTATGCTATGGCCAAGCTGGGGGTGAGTGTTGTGCGGCAAACTTCACACGCTTTTCAAGCCGCAACACGTGTTACCAAAAAAGTGCTGCAACCTAAACTGGGCTTAGGCATCGGTTACAGTTTCAACTTTCATGTCGCGCTTGACGCAACCGCCAACGCAACCTATGGAAAATTCGCCACATTCAATAGCCCGCACGCTAATGATGTCGCACGCACCCTGACATTTTTGCTGGGTGCAAAATATACTTTTTAATTAATAGCGCTAAGGTCATAAGATGGCAAAACTTTATTATTATTACTCGGCCATGAACGCCGGAAAAAGCACCAGCTTATTGCAATCAAATTACAACTATAAAGAGCGCGGCATGGAGACGCTTACCTTCACGCCGGCAATGGATAACCGCTCAGCAATCGGCAAAATTTCCTCACGCATTGGCCTAGAAGCCGATGCCATACCCTTTAGCACCCACTATGATTTTTATGAGGCCTTAAAAAGTGCACTAGAAAAAAACCCCAACATACGGTGCGTGCTCTTAGATGAAGCGCAATTTCTAACTAAAGCACAAGTCAAACAATTGGCCCAAACAGTAGATGAATTTCGCGTGCCGGTTTTATGTTACGGCTTGCGCACAGATTTTCGCGGTGAATTATTTGAAGGCAGCCAGTACCTATTGGCTTGGGCGCAAGAATTAGTGGAAATTAAAACCATTTGCCATTGCGGCAGTAAAGCCACCATGGTGCTACGCATAGATGAAAAAGGCACTGCCGTGCGCGAAGGTGCGCAAATTGAAATTGGGGGTAATGACCGTTACGTGGCCGTTTGTCACAAACATCATGTTTTAGGGCAGGTATAAGCGTGAACGCTACTACAAACTTAACGGGCAGACAGCAAACCAAAAACGCACTGGTCACCCTTGGCATAACCCTAGCAGGCTACGCAGTTCGCTTTGGGGTTAACTTATTTTTGGCCCGCACCTTTTCACCCGAACTCTATGGCAATTACTCTCTCGCGGTAAAACTATTATTATTAATTAGTACCATCAGTTTACTTGGCACCAACAATTCTATTTTTCGTTTCTTCTCGCTTTATCTCCGTGCAAACGACAAAACTAAGGCCTTTACATTTTTGCAATGGAACTTACATTTCATTTCACGTGCTTTTGTAAGCTGCGTTATCTTAAGTGTGTTGCTATTTAGCACTTTAATTAGCTTGCACCTATTAGGCATTAAATCCATACAAACCTATCACGTTGTGGTTTACATGTTGCTTATCACCCCCGTCGCGGGCATGGCAACGTTGTTTTATAGCTATTTAATTGGCGTGCAATATAATCGCATCGCCACACTGCTGCGCAATTTAATGGCGTATATTATCGAGTTCTGTGCGTTTATGGGAGCGCTCTACCTGCTGAACATGACCGCAAATAACGTAATGATTGCCGGCGTACTCTGCACCTCTTTTGCCATTTTAGTTATTCTGTTCATTTGTCTCCTGCGCGCTAACTTGGGAAAAAATTTCACCCGTTCATTATTAAATTTTTGGCACAAGCCACAACAACCCGATCCGAGCTGGCAAAAAACATCGTTAAACCTTGCCTTTAGCAACATCATGTTTCTTATTACTGCCACCACTGATTTAGTGATTATTGACATTCTTATCAGCAATAAAACCATGGTGGGTTATTACGCGGCGGCATTAACAATAAGCATGCTGTTGTTTTATTTGCCTGGCTCAATTTTTCAAACCGTACGGCCACTCATTAGCAGCCTAATTAAAACACCTGAAGGTAAACAACAGCTGGTAAAGAAATTACGCAATGCGAATTATTTACTCTTTTCTCTACTCATACCTTTAGCCACAGGCATGATTATTTTTGGCAAATCATTGCTCATATATTTTGGCCCGGCTTACATTGTGGCTTACCCAGCGCTGGTACTGTGCGTTATCACCATGGTGGTTATCTGTTCAGCTTTTGCCAGCATAGTCTTGCTCACCAATGCGGGCAATGTACGCCATCTGTTATATATTAATTTAACCGAGGTGCTTTTGTTGATTAGCAGTGGGCTGCTACTGACCTGGCGCTTTGGCATTGTGGGCATGGCAGCGGCTTCGCTGCTGGCGGCGTTAGTGAAAGCAGGGCTGTATCTGTATTTATCGCAAAAGACCTTGGGGATTAAGTCGCTGGGAATAATCTAACATTTTCCCTTTTAAATTTCCTTGATAATGTATCTTCAAATTTGCAAAAAAACGTACCACCTCATCAATATCCGGCCGTGCTTTGAAATTATTGTTACTCATCTTTTTTAAAAAACCTTGGCATAAAATTTTAAATTTTTGATCAAGGCCAGTAAAGCTGAGTAGTGTATTAAATGACTGCGGCACTTGCATATACTCTTGTTGAATTTTTGGGTCAGTTATCTTACTATCAGAGTCTAGTCCTTTTGCATCTTTAAATCTGTTCTTATTCAGCCAGACGTTTTTTTCTCCTAAAATGACGGCAATGATCGGCGCCAGCATGTAAACATCACTTGCAAAGGCACAGTTATCGTTCAACATTTCAGGAGCGCCATACTGATAGTTACCGATAAAGTCTCGAGCAGAATGTTTGTGCTGTGCTCTACTCTTATCTGGCCTAACAACTTTATCTGCTAAACCAAAATCAATCACCCGCACATTTACTCGGCTTTGTGCATCTTTATAAAACATCACATTATCAAGCTTTAAATCGCAATGAATAATTGAGTTGGGCGCGCGCGTGGTTCGGTTATGAAAAGTTTGCACCTGCAAGACTAGCTGCAACACCATTCTTAACCGATCTTCTACACTCAACGAGTACTGCTCTATATCCTCAAATTTTAATGCCTTGCCAGGTATTTTCTCCATAATAATTAACACCGCCGAAATATCTTCCCTCTCATATGATGGCAATAACTCTATTGGCAAATAATTATGAGAGATACCAACGACGCCAAATATTGACACATAAGGCTGTGTAAGCTCAATTTCATCGTGCTGATATTGCTCGTAATTAATTTTTTTGGTCACAACAACCGGGCTTTGTGCACTGACCACAGGATTATTAGGATCAACTCGATAAGTTTGTAAAATTTTACCTAACCCACCTTGGCTTAAGATATCTTGCGTATCCACAAGATAATATTTCTCTTCTGCTATTGGATTTGAAACGGCGACTAAGCAGTATCGACCATTAATGAGCACAGAGGAATGGCCAGTGCGTCGCAAACGTTCAAGGTATCCGGCACAACCCACTTTACATCCCTGTCGAATAGAACCCGTTGGTAGAAAATATTTTTCGCCTCCCTGGAAATTCAAGGCTTCATCAATAACGCGCCCAACATCAACATCCAAACCATTTTCATGCCTACCACAACCATGATTATATTCGCTAAGTCGCAAATGATTTGACGCTGCATCGAGTGTAAAAACAGCCTGCACCGGAAGCGTAATGCAATACTCTTTTTCGTTCTCATCTTTTACTTTAAAGGTTAACGTCAGCTCAATCGTTACGCCTGCGGGGGTAGTTGTAATCTTAAATGACAACGCATCATATAACGACACGACACTCCAGCTTGGCTGCTTCATTAACAAATTAGAATCAATCGCATCAATATACTGAGCGCCAATACATCGCATCCCTCTGGCGCTAACAGCTTGATAAATAAAGGTGTGTAATTCTGGCGAAACACCTGCTTTTGTTAAATAGTAACCAAATTCTCGTTGCTGCCATTGCTGCTTTGCTAAGGGTTTAGCTTTAAACCAAAATCTTTTTTTAACGTTCAGCCTCTTTTTCCAGCTATCATTAAGCTGGCTGCCATTAACGCTAAGCTCGCTACCCAACCATTGGCCCAGCTCTTCGTTTGAAGCCGTTACCGCCAAGCTTGGTATGCAGGTTTTTTCCAATTCAGTCAACAACTCAACTTGCTCCAACACAGAAGTATCGGTAGCGCCCGTTATAGCTCTTAAATAACGGTTCAAAATAGCTTTTAAATAACGGTACTGTGGCTTATCGGCATAAACTGCCAATTCACTATTGATTATAGTTGTCATCTGCTCTGGTGTTTTGGCTTGTTGAATAACAAAAATAAAAGCACCTGCGCGCTTATAAACCTCATCCAAGTTCTTATCATCGCTCAGCAACACCGTGCTACGCTGCACGTCGGAGCATATTTTTTCTTTTTGTTCGGCAAAATCCGATTTATTTAGTGTAGACATAGCTGATTTATCTATTTATTATTTTTGTTGCCTAAACTATACACCACAAACCTTAGGGCAGTATTAATTTTGTACAATATAACCGCTATTTTTGGGCCTTTTGTCGACAATTAATGTACTAAATACAACTATAAGAGTTTTACCTCCTCGCTTTCCCTTCCGTATCGCCGTTGCGAGGAGCGCAGCGACGTACTTTTTCTCAAACGGATACATTTAAACCACCAGGGTCAAGTTGCTCCCCGTAGATTGGCGCACCAATTCGCCGAGTCGTCGTTGCGAGGAGCGCAGCGACGCAGCAATCTTCTGCAGGCAATTGTCTTCTTAAAATAGAGCACAACAGTGGCAGGAGATTGACCTGAGAGTGGTGAGTGAGAGGGTTAAGTTCTGCACTCTCGAGGGCACAGGTCAATCTACTGGACTACAATCTCCTAGATTACAGTGCAAGTCTTGAGATTGACCTGTGCATGTGGTGCGCATCGGATCGCTCATAAAAATAATCCACCCCATTCCCCCCTAAAATCACTGGTTCGCCGATTACGGTCATGATAGAATCCTGGCTTAATTTCATAACGTCTGGAATTGACATGACCACCGTAGCAGCCTCGACCAACACGCCCCATTCCACAGCCAAAGCCTGGATTGTTATCATTTGCGCCTCGCTGTTTTTCTTTTATGAATTTGTGCAAATGAACATGTTCAACACCCTCAATGGCGACTTAATGCGCGCCTTTAACATTGATGCCGGGCAAGTGAGCAATTTATCGGCGTTTTATTTTTATGCGGACGTATTATTCCTTTTTCCAGCCGGAATTATTTTAGACCATTTCTCCACCCGTAAACTCATTGCCGTTGCGCTGTCGGTTTGCACCGTGGCCACCTTGGCTTTTTCATTTGCCGATAGCTACTTCTTTGCCGCAGCCATGCGCACGCTTTCAGGCATTGGCGCTGCGTTTTGCTTGCTTAGCGCCATGCGGCTGGCTACGCGCTGGATACCTTCCAAGCATTTAGCCTTGGCCACCGGTGTTATTGTCACCATGGCCATGCTAGGCGGCATGGTGGCGCAAACGCCGATTGCTATGCTCAAAGCAGAGTTTGGCTGGCGTCACGCGATGTTTCTGGATGGTTTGTTTGGCATATTATTCGTTATCATTATTTTGTGGCAAGTACGTGATTTTCCACCGGGTACACAGCAACAAAGCAGCGAAAAAGCACTGCATGACATCGGCTTTTGGCCGGGTGTTTTTGCTGCCTGGAAAAACGCTCAAAACTGGCTAGCGGGGCTCTATACCTCACTGTTGAACTTACCCATTATGATTATTGGCGCCTTATGGGGCTCTGAGTTTTTGCAACAAGTTCATCATTTTTCCCAAGATCGCGCCGGCGTGATTGATATGATGCTATTTCTTGGCACCATTATCGGCTCCCCCATCATTGGCTTAATATCTGATAGCATGGGCCGTCGCAAATTACCGATGGTCATATCGGCCATTATTTCTTTATTTCTAGTGCTCGTTATCATGTATTCACCTCATGCTAGCTTCTTTAGCTTGGTTGCCTTATATTTATTATTAGGCTTTTTTACTAGCGGGCAAATTCTTAGCTATCCTTTGATTGCCGAAAGTAACCCCAACGCACTCGCTGGCACGGCAACAGGTTGGGCCGCTGTGTTAATTATGTCGGGCGGCGCATTTGGCCAGCCTCTTTTTGGCTGGTTGCTCGATTTGCATTGGCATGGCGCAAAACTCAATCACATTCCTTTTTACACCGCAGCAGATTATCATTTTGCCTGGTTGTTATTTCCCCTAATGTTTGTTCTGGCCTTATTCATTACCCTGTTTATCAAAGAAACGCATTGCAAACCCTTTGAAGCCAAGAAAAACCCTTCAACTTAAGGATTACTGATGAGCACAACCACCACCCAAGCCAACCCACACGATGTTAAATTAGGTGGCGTACAGGCCTGGGTGGTGGTGTTAGTCTCGGCTTTATTTTTCTTTTACGAATTCTTACAAATGAATATGTTTGCCACCATTAACGCCGATTTGATGCAGGCATTTCACATTAGTGCTGGGCGCGTGAGCTTTTTGTCTGCCGGTTATTTTTATGCTGATATAATTTTATTGTTTCCTGCTGGCATTATTTTAGATAAATTTTCCACGCGCAAATTATTAACTGCCGCCATGATGCTTAGCATTGTAGCCACATTTTGCTTATCCTTTACCACCAGCTTTTGGTTTGCGTTTGCCATGCGGATGTTGTCCGGCTTTGGCGCGGCGTTCAATTTATTAAGCTCATTGCGCTTGGCCTCTCGCTGGTTTCCTACTCGTCACTTAGCCATGATTACTGGCGCAGTGGTCACCATGGCCATGCTGGGTGGCCTAGTGGCACAAACGCCCATGACGCTCTTGGTCGCCCACGTGCATTGGCGACATGCCGTACAACTTGATGCTGGGCTTGGCCTGGTGTTTTTGGCCTTGATTATCATGCTAGTGCGCGACTACCCCAAAAATTACCAGCATGCCGCCATTGAAAACCCCAACCCCATGCCGTTAAAGCAAACCATTATTTATATTTTAAAAAATGCCCAAAATTGGATTGGCGGCTTGTACACTTGCTTTTTAAACTTACCTATTTTAGTTTTAGGCGCGCTGTGGGGCATTCAGTATTTAACCCAAGCCGACAACTTCACCCGCACACAAGCCTCTATTATCAATAGCATGTTATTTGTGGGCACCATTGTTGGCTCCCCTATTTTTGGCGTCATTTCTGACGCCTTAAAGCAACGCAAATCCACCATGATTGTTGGGGCTTTTTTATCCGTTATCATTATTTTGTTAATTCGCTACATCCCCTCCCCAGGTTACAGCCTGATGTTAGGTTTGTTTTTTTTGCTAGGCTTATTTACCAGCGCACAAGTGCTGAGCTACCCGGTTATTACGCAAAGCAACCCCTTGGCCTTAACCGGCTCGGCCCTAGGGATGGCTAGCGTGTTAATTATGGCGGGGGGCGCATTATTCCAACCCCTGATGGGCATATTGCTCGACATGCACTGGCATGGCGCACTCGTTAACGGCGTCCCTTTTTACAATAAAGCCGACTACCACTTTGCCTTTATGATTTTTCCCATCACCTTCTTACTTAGCTTATTACTTTCGTTTATAATCCGTGAAACCCCAGCAGCCGAGGAGCGCTAAACCTATGCAACAACCCAGCACCAATAAATTTTTACCTTGGATAGTCTGTTTATCTTGTGGATTGTTTTTCTTTTATGAATTTATTCAAATGAATATGGTTAACTCCTTAGCGCCCGACTTAATGCGTGAGTTTCACGTTACAGGCAACAAGCTAGGCTTATTGGCCGCCAGTTACTTTGATGCAAACTTACTGTTTTTATTGCCCGCCGGCATTATTTTAGACCGCTTCTCCACTAAAAAAGTCGCCTTAATCACCATGGCGATTTGCATCATTGGCACGGCTTGCTTCGCCGGTGCCACCAGCCTGGCTAGCGCGGCTTTTTTCCGCTTTTTCACCGGTATTGGTAGTGCGTTTTGCTTTTTAACCTGCATGCGCTTAGCCACAATTTGGTTTCACGACAAACGTTTAGCCTTGGTGACTGGCGCCATCATGACCCTAGCCTTTTTAGGTGGTTCAGTAGCACAAACGCCTATGACCTTATTAATTCATCACTTAGGCTGGCGTGGCGCGGTTTATGCTGATGCAGCATTGGGCTTAGTTGTTTTTGTGATTATGTTTATCTTTATCAAAGATTACCCAGACCATCAAGCTGAGCTGCGTGCTAAACGCAAGCAGCAATTGAAGGAAATTGGCTTTTGGAAAAGTGTACGCCAATCTTACTTCAATTGGCAAAACTGGTTAAGCGCTATTTCTGCCAACATGACCAACTTGCCGGTTTATATTTTAGGCGCCATTTGGGGCAGCGTTTACTTGGTGCAAACTCAAGGCTATAGCCGCCTACAAGCCTCAGTTATTACTGGCATGATATTCATTGGCACGCTGATTGGCTCACCCGTGGTAGGCTGGTTCTCCGATAAAATACGCAGCCGCAAGCTGCCTATTTTTCTAGGCTCTTTTTTCTCATTGATCATTGTTTGCTTAATTATTTACGGCCCACATTTAAGCTACCTTGCCTTAATGACTTTGTTCTTGCTCCTAGGCTTTGTTAGCTCAGGTGGTATTGTCAACTACTCATTAGTGGCTGAAAAAAACATCCCCACCCTCACTGCAACGTCAGTTAGCGTTGTATCATTTAGTGTTATTGGTGGTGGCGCATTTTTCCAACCCGTTGTAGGCTGGTTACTCGATAGAGGCTGGGATGGCACCACCGTAAACCACGTGCCGTTTTACTCGGCAGCAGATTATCATCACGCTTTCTTGGTCTTACCGATTGCCTTTGTTGTTTCAATGCTGCTGGTTTTCTTTATGAAAGAAAGTCATGCTAAGCAAAAACAATTTTGATGAGCGGGATGAAACCCTACCCACTCTCAGTGGGTAAAAACAATCAATTCCATGCCGAGTAGTGCTAAATAAATTTAATCTAAATCATCTTGCCCTGGCGAAAACTATCTTGACAAGCGCCGATAATGCTAAACATTATATGGCGCGTTGGATCTAGGGAAGAGTATTTTCTGCTCATTAACTATAGTAGTCGATAGCTTTATGATTAACAAAAATAAAATAACTTGGCATATGTAAAAAAGTTGTAAAAACAAGTGAACATACAGAATGTATATCAATGTGTTTCACGCACACCGTTAAAATATGAAAGCTCACTCAGCAAAAGGGTCTTGCATTCAACTTATTGTGAAACATTCCCGCGTGTAATCCATTATATATATTTTGGAAATATCCCTATAGAATATTTCACTGGAGATGACATTCAAGGTGGTCTTCTGGATGTATTGAACAGAGCAGAACAAGAAAATTATATTGTTTGCTTTTGGAGTGATGAATTTTCTTATTTCAAAAAAGTTTATAATGATATATTTAAAATCAGTTACGCACTGTGTGATAAAATTTTTTCTTCGCGTCTTATTTTTCGAAACGTTTCTGAAATATACAGCTGGATCAAACCCTATTTCTCAGATAAAAACCTATCAAAATATTTAATTAATTTTCAGCCAGCAGGGTCATTAAAATTTCACGAATGGCTAGAGTTAACTTTGACATTTGAAACTTATGATGATGCAAATATTGTGTCAGCTTCCAATATATTAAGATATCTTATCTTAATAAGAGAAGGTGGTATTTATTACGATCTTAGTAAGGGTATTGTTAAAAGTAATAGCTCACAAGCCGCTGTTCGAGCACTTTGTTTAAAAGGCCTTTCATTCAACCCTTTGGAGGCGCGAACCACCTTTAAAAAAAAAGATGAATATAGTAAAGAACTATTGGTAAAGGGTTTTGAGAAAAATTTTCTAATAATGTCTACTCAAAACAATAGACATTTGATTAATACCATCGCAATAATTGTAACTAATTATAGCCTGCTGCACCATTTGGAGCTTGACCACGTTCGAATAAAAACACCAGCAAGCTCTGATAATATGAGGCTACGCGCCGATGATTGCTATGACATGATAAACAGAAAGCTTCCCTTTACTTGGGGCCGATGCATTGCAGGTCTAACAGATGCAAAAAATAATGCTGTAGAATTCATGACCGGGACTTTTCCTTTCTCCTACCCAAAGATGTACGCGTTAAGTGATCTTGAAAAATTTGACATTGACACCTATAAAGAACACATCAACATAAACCACACTTATCTGGGCATCAAAGCATTGGTCGATGAATTCTGCCATTGGGAGTTTGTTAGTGATGCTGATTTTCATGCAAAGGGCCCACATAAAATACACTATCAAGATACTTGGTGCACAGGAATTAAAATTAATGAACGTAAAGCAAAGGATTGGCGCGATGATTCTCGAGAACGCAGTTTTTGTAGTGGGTTTTCTTCTGAAACTCATTATAAATTTACAAAAAGCATTCTACATTATGAAAAATCAGTCTGGCACGATGAGCATCGATTCGCTGCTATACAAAAAAACATTCCCCCTCTTGTTTTTGACAAACTTGTAATAAACATAAAAGATGGAAATGTTTTTTATGTTATAAGTTATGTTTTGTCTGTTTTTTACCTTTTTAATAAACCTCAGGCAATAATGAATAGTGTCTCCTTAAAGAGAGTGAAGTTTATGATTCATGAATTTATAACACATGAGGTGAAAACCAGATTTAATGTATTAACGGGCTGTGAACATTTAGCCTTTGTTAACAATTACTATTCAGCAATAAATAGTTATCCATTGTTGATGCATGAAGTGTCGAGAAAAATAACACTTCAGTTTGATAATGATTTTCTTTTAAGCTTGTTTTTAGTTAGTCCTGTTAGTTAATAAGTACCACTTGCGTGGCTTTGTTTCCTAACCTCTCGAGTTTCTTTAGATTATCAATTTATGCCATTTTAAAACTGACAGGCATGCCAATCCTGGCCATCTTATTTAAAATGCCACAGCCAATCATCACCTCCTATTTTTGATGACTGAATTCTCGAAATTGTAACTGGTTGCCCAAAATTGGTTTATAGCGTGGTAGGCATAATACCGAAAGATTTCGTTTGCCTTACTCCCTCACATTAGCTCTCTGATATTTGCCGTGGTTCATTCCACTCCTGCTAACGTCATAAAATGGAAAATTAAAAACCGCTTGGAGGTGTAATACCACCAACCTCACCACCTGGACAGAAAGTCACTGTGTAGTTAACCTTACCAACATCATTGCTGCTAGCGCTAGCCGGACAACTAAAGGTTGATGAGGTATCATCATACGGATAAGAATATGATGTTGGGCTACCCGCTTTTAACCAACTAATATTGTTCAATATGGCGGGTAATAGCCAGGTTGGATTTTGACTATTACAGGTGTGCGTTGGGGTAGCTAGACCACTCCAGTTACTACAGCCGCAACACGTTGTCGTTGCACCGCCTTGATTACAGCTATCTGGCGCTACACCACTACATTGATACAAATCTTTATAGGTTGCAGTTAAGTACGGTGTGTTACAACTAAATAAGTTGTTAAGATAACTGCTACCACTAGCGCACGCGTTGGCTGCAGCCCAATGCCCAACTAAGGTACCACATTTCGGTTCTTCTACATTTGCCGTGCCAGGGGTGTATCCAATCCCGCACGTGGTGCCTCCAGCTGAATCACCCGTACAAACACTGTTTGCATTCGCTGTCGTACAGCTGACACTGCTGCTAGTCAAATGCACAAAGTTGTAACCGACATCACCGTTAGGATTAGAAAAAGTCCAACTTGCTGCCGGTAAATTATAATCTGTGCTACTTTGTGCGCTGGTGTCGCCGGCAGCTCCGCAACTATAAGCATTACCAGTATTACGCGTAATACTGGTTGGGCTCATACTTATTGGAATGGTTGGACCATTGATCAAGGTGGTATCGTAGGTATCAACACTATCACGCAACAAAGTAAATTCAGCTCCCGTATACGGTGGTTGTGGACCTTGACCTAAGTCGCATGCTTTAGTCGCATCTTTATCGGAGCGGCACCAACCTGCTATGGTTGTTGCCGTTCCTGACTGTGGAATAAGACGTGGAAAAATACCACCACTCCATTTCACATCGACTGAGGTCAATGATGGAATTAACGTCGCCGTTGCTATTGCTGGGTTTGATTCACTGCCCGCTGCAAGTACATGTGAACCACTAGCTGGTGATGTAATTTGTGGCGGGGCACTAAAACATAAACCTTTATTTTGACCCTGGGCATACAAAGGCCCTGCATTGACATTACAGCTTGAACCATTTGGACAAGTGCCGCAGACTTCATCATTCGCTTTACATTGTGCTTGAAAGTTATTGTAGTAATCTGGGTTACAATAAATGTCTTTCATCGGTGAACAAATGCCGGTTGTTGCACTCGGATTGCTATAGGCACAAACCAAAGGACTGGCACACGGTTTTGATTGGGAGCAGCTATTGCCGGAGTTTGGAATTAACGGCTCTTGCACACTGCCACTCACAAACCCCAGCGACACTCGAAATGGACACATATTTTTAATGGTAAATATACGCCCACCTTTGTTAGCCTGGGACACAGCAATATTTAAGGCATTGGTAGAAGATGCAATATCACACGGACCTGAACCATTAAAGCCACAAACCGTGGGGCGCAACATAATATCGTTTGTTGTCACAGCATTACCTGTGATTTGTAGTTGATAGTTACAAGATTGATTATACGCCAACTGCGATGTCTCGCTGCAAGGTGCACTGCTTGCTGTATTTTGGCTAATAGTGATATTTGAATCCGTAGGATATTGAAGGGTAAAATTACCGGGTACAGCGGTTTGATTTGGCGCGACATTTTTTACTGCAAACTCCACGACAGTCGACTCCCCGACGCCAACAGAAATTGAAGTGGTATTGGGCACAATTTGTAGAACTGTGGCAAACAGTGTGGCGGGTAAAAACAGTATGCTACTGATAATTAAAATTCGTCTTAACATATTTCTTCCTTACTATAAAACAGGCTCGATTAAAATTGATAGCTGGCGTTAATCGCAATGCCATACAAAGCGAGAGCATCAGCCTTAAACTTAGCATTTCCGTTATAATATTGTCCTTTTGGCGCTGTTAAGAACTCATCGCCGTAGGATAAATCTCGTAGATCAGCAGACAACTGGAAATGTTGATCAATTTTTTTCTGTACGCCCAAGGCTAACTCATACGCAAAAGATTGTGAACTATGATCATTGTAAGGCGCAATTGGCGCTGCCGTACCGGCTGGATTGGTTGGTACTTCACTGTAATTTGCTAAACGATTATTGGATAATCCTAAACCTATTAACACGTAGGGTTGCCAACCTTTAAGGTTATAAAGCCATTTTGATTCCAGCACTAAAGCGGTTGATTTATCGTCATAACTATAGTTTAAACTATCACCGCCCCCATAATTGATCGCGGGAATTTCAGTACCATGATACTTCATCGTACTTTGATATAAACCGACACCAATGATAGATTGTAATTGTGTCAATTTTGGAATGGGGGTTAACAAATAACCTAAAGTTAGACCCAATAAATGCAAACCACTTTTAGTCGTAGCAGCGCCATAACGATTAGTCAGTGCGGTTGAAACGGCAATATCCTGGCCTGGTTGAGATTTCATTGAAAATCCATAACCTAACGTTAAACCCATATTCAATGCTGGTAATGCAACAAGACAATTAGAGATGAAAACACTGAGTAGAATTAAAAATTTAAATAATTTCACGTCGATTCCTTCGCTCTTGAGAATTTTGAAGACTAGCAGTATTTATAGGGCTGTCAATAGCAAATTTACGCCTGTAGGCCCCAAGTAGTAATGTCCGGTTTGTCCCAAGTTAAAATGTCCGCTCTAGGATATTTACCGAGGGCCCTATCCAATGAATACAGGACAAATACTCAAGTCACGAGGATGTATCCCTTATCTACAAGGGCCAAACATTGAAGTACAAATGTTTTGAAACAAAGCAGAAAAATACCCCTGTTATTTCCAGTAAGCAGCTTCTTTTTGCACGGTAAGTTGATACCGCTGCGCGCGCTCTTCTCCAATGGCCGTGAGCTCGACACTGCTAACCAGTTTATTCAGGTGCCGTAGCAAGCTACGCCTTGGTATTTCTGGCAATATATTTTCTAGCTCAGACAAAGAACATGACTAAACATCAACATGAAAGCTATGAATAATTTTTTCATATATTGTCATAAAAACTCAATTATGGCTTAATTGCGCCATAAAAATGGCGTGATTAGCTAATAAATACGATTTACTAGCGTTGACCTTTGGTATAAATCTCGCATTTTGAGGTACGATCGATATAGCTACAACCCCACCAGTTAGGCTATAATACTTTCCTTATTTTTAGGTAGAGATAATATGAAGCGTGCGATTATTTTATTAATGGATTCATTTGGAATTGGCGAAAGTGCCGACGCCGCTGAATATGGCGACTCAAATGCGAACACCTTAGGCAACATTGCCAAATGGTGCGCCCAAGACAAAGCTGATAAAGAGGGCGTGCGCCAAGGGCCTTTGAATCTTCCCAATCTCACTATGCTGGGTTTAGCTCAAGCCGCCAAGGTAAGCTGTAACGAATTTCCAGCCGGGCTCGATGGCGAAGAAGACGCACTCTCTTTATATGGTGCCGCGCAAGAATTAAGCCACGGCAAAGATACCCCGAGTGGGCACTGGGAAATTGCCGGCGTGCCAGTCTTATTTGATTGGGGCTATTTTTCTAGCAAAGAAAATTGTTTTCCTGAAAGCTTACTCAATGATTTTATTGAGCAAGCTAAACTGCCTGGCGTACTAGGCAATAAACACGCCTCTGGCACTGAAATTATTAACGAGCTAGGCGATGAGCATATTCAAAGCGGCAAACCTATTGTTTATACTTCTGCTGATAGCGTGTTTCAAATTGCGGTGCACGAAACGCATTTTGGGCTGGAACGTTTGTATGAAATTTGCGACATTGCACGCAAGCTCGTTGATCCTTATGATGTTGGGCGAGTGATTGCCCGGCCATTTGTGGGCGCTGATGGCGATTACACACGCACGGCCAACCGTCGCGACATTGCCACGCCGCCACCTGAAGCTACTTTATTGGAACAACTTGTTCAACAAAACGGCACCACCATTGCTATTGGTAAAACCGCTGATATATTTGCGCATAAAGGCATTAGCCAAGAAATTAAAGCCGATGGCAACGATGCGCTGTTTACTGCCACGCTAGATGCCATGCAAACAGCAGGTGATAAAAGTTTAATTTTTACAAATTTTGTAGATTTTGATAGCAAATATGGGCACCGTCGTGACGTAACCGGTTATGCCGCGGCGTTAGAACAATTTGATCAACGCCTGCCTGAGTTTTTAAAATGCCTGCAAAAAGGTGATTTAGTTATTATTACCGCTGATCATGGCTGCGACCCCACACAGCCGGGCTCTGATCATACCCGTGAACACATTCCTGTGTTAGCATTCGGTCCTGACTTAGGAACTGGAAATATTGGCATTCGCAATAGCTTTGCTGATATTGGGCAAACCATTGCCGAGCATTTACACATTAAACCATTACAAAACGGCGTTAGCTTTTTAACCGAAGGAAAATAAACCATGCGAAACAAACTTCTTTTACTAGGTGTTCTCTTATTATCTCTAGCCAACATTAGCCAAGCCGAACAAGGCATAAGCTTAGGACGCGGCTTTAACGGCATTGATAGCATGAATGGCTTTTCAGCCAACATAGAACATTTTTGGGGCAACATTACCAATTTCAATAAAACCGTAGAACTAACCGGCTACTGGAATTTTGGCTTAAGCTACTGGCACTCCAACAGCGCCAAAAATACGCAATATGGTAACCTTACTATTTTTAACATCATGCCGGTGTTTCGTGTGCAGCGCCGGTTTGCTTATGACAATGGCATTTCACCCTTTGTGGATTTAGGTTACGGCATTGGCCTTATGAATCGCGATCAGTTTTCTGGGCAAAAGCTAGGCGGCTATGGCACCTTCGAACAAACTAGCGGTGTTGGCATTAACTTTGGCCCCCAATCGCAGTATGATTTATCGTATCATTATCTTGTTTACAATAATGCCGCACAATTTAGCAATGATGACGGCTTGTTTGTTAATGAAATTACGTTTACCTACCACATGGCCGACTAAATGAAAACTCTAACGCTTTGTATGTCCGATGCATATGGCGGGTTAGAACTCTACGCACAAAAATGCTGTGAATATTTTCAACAAGCGCAAATTGCACAGGTTAATGTTTTTCGCCATGGCACGCCGCTAGCAAAACATTTGGGTGAAAAAACACCTTGCCATTACTTGCCCCACAGCACATTGCCCAGCTTCCCGCTTGGCAATGCACGCAAATTGGCAAAAATCATTGACGCGACACAAGCCGATATTTTGCATATTCACTGGGGCAAAGATTTACCCTTAGCCGTTTTAGCAAAACAATTAAGCCGGCGCAAACCCAAGCTGGTTTATTCGCGGCATATGCACATTACGCATTATAAAAAAGATATTTATCATCGTTGGCTTTATCGCCAGGTAGATCAATTATTAGCGGTGACCCAAGCCTTAGCCAAAGATGCAAAGCGCAAACTCCCTATGCCTGATTCGGCCATTAAACCTTTTTATTTAGGCGTTGCTGCTCCCAGCACTGAACGTATTAACAAAGCCGAATTTTTTGCGCAATACAATTTAGATCCGGCAATGTTCACCGCGTTAATTTTAGGCCGAATTGAAAAACCCAAAGGACAGCACCTTGTTTTGCGTGCATTAGCGCAATGCTTAAAAAACAATCTCCCTTTTCAAGTCATGATTATTGGCCACGCTATGGATGACGCCTACTTGCAACAACTTAAAAGCCAAGTTACCCAGGAGAAATTAACGCCCTACGTTAAGTTTGTTGATTTTTATCCGCAGCCACAAACCATTATGCCAAACTTTGATGCATTGATTTTAGCCACAGAAAATGAAACTTTTGGCCTAGTGTTAGTAGAGGCCATGCGTTGCGGCATTGCCGTAATTGGTAGCAATGCCGGTGGCGTGCAAGAAATTATTGACCCCGAATCTACCGGGCTATTATTTACCCCAGGCGATGCAAATGATTTGGCCGCCAAGATTACCCAACTTATTCAACAACCTGAAAAAGCTGAGCAACTAGCACAGGCCGGCAAAGAAAAAGCCGACCGACTTTTTTCGAGTGAAAAACATTTTACTGCGCTGATAGATATTTACAAAGCACAACTAGCTTAGGTGCATTGCTACGCACAAGCTTATACTTGAAGCGCGCACTCTGAATTGGCAGCAATACACAGAACACTTTTTATCCATCGCTCACCTCAACGCAATCGATAATTAAGCGCTTCGGCCAAGTGACGTTGCCGAACCTGTGCTTCACCTGCCAAATCGGCAATCGTTCGCGCCACGCGTAGCAAGCGGTGGTAGCTACGCGCAGAGAGCTTTAACTTTTCTAAAGCCTCTAGCAGCCATTCTTTTAGTGCGTCATCAAGCTGCACGTGTTTATCTAATTGTTCGTTGTTCATTGCCGCATTGTGCATACCGGTGCGCGCGTGTTGCAGCGCGCGTGCTTGCTCTACCCGGGCGCGCACACTAGCAGAAGCTTCATTGCCTGCACGCTTGGCTTGCAATAAATATTTTTGTGGCACGCGGGCAACTTCCACATGCATATCAATACGATCTAAAAAAGGCCCAGATAAACGCTGGCGATAGCGTTGCACTTGCTCCTGGCTGCAGTGGCAATCGGCTGCAGGGTCCCCCAAGTAACCGCACGGGCATGGGTTCATGGCAGCAATTAATTGGAACCGCGCAGGAAACTCCACTTGAATGGCGGCGCGGGAAATAGTAATTTCGCCAGACTCTAAAGGCTCACGCAGCGCCTCTAAAACATTACGTTTAAACTCGGGCAGCTCATCTAAAAACAAAACACCGTTATGCGCCAATGAAATTTCACCCGGGCGCGGCGGCGTGCCACCACCCACCAAGGCTACGCTTGAAGCGCTATGGTGCGGATTGCGAAACGGACGTTGCTGCCATTGCTCCACCGAAAAGCCATTATAGGCAATGGAATTAATTGCGGCCACGGTTAAGGCATCGTCATCGCTCATGGGAGGTAAAATACCGGGTAAACGGCTAGCCAGCATGGTTTTGCCTGTGCCAGGCGGGCCGCTTAGCAGTAAACTGTGACCACCGGCAGCGGCAATTTCTAATGCACGCCTTGCTGCCGCCTGACCATAGACATCGCGTAAATCTGGAATTTTTTTAAAGTTGGGAGTTGGGGGGCTGGGGACCACAGCCGTTATCAACACCTTGCCCGTAAGATGCGCGCACACTTGCAACAAATCTTCTGCTGGGTATATTTCCAAGCCACTAATAAGCCCAGCTTCAGCGGCATTGGCTGTTGGTAAAATTAATTTTTTACCCGATTTTTGCACCGCTAACGCAATAGGCAACACACCTTTAACAGGGCGCAGCTCACCGGTTAAAGCCAGCTCACCAATAAACTCATATTCGGCTAAAGTTTTAGCGGCCAACTGTTGGTTGGCCAGCAAAATACCCAGCGCAATGGGTAAATCAAACCGGCAGCCATCTTTGGGCACATCGGCCGGGGCCAGGTTAACCGTTATGCGCCGTGCAGGAAATTTAAACTGACTGTTTATGATCGCGCTGCGCACCCGATCTTTACTTTCTTTAACCGCCCCTTTGGGCAAGCCCACAATGCAAAAATTTGGCAGGCCGCCAGTAATGTGAATTTCGATAATAACCGGCGGCGCCTGGACGCCTTGCAAAGTACGTGACTGCAAAATAGAAAGGTTCATAATAGCTCGCTTAAGCAAGCCCGAAATAAATTTTATACACCTTCTGTCATTGCGAAGTGCTTAACAACGAAGCAATCTCTCTACTCGAGAAGATTGACCTGTGCCCTCGGGTGCGCGTCGCCATGCTCCTCGCAACGACGGATACCCTGCTTAACGACGAAGCCCCGTCGTTGCGAGGAGCGAAGCGACGCGCACCCGAGGGCACAGGTCAATCTCCCTATACTAGGGAAAATTGCTACGCGCTTGCGAAACTCGGCATACCGCGGGTCACCCAACCGTCAATGAAAAAGTTGTATAAAATTTATTTCGAGTCCACTGTAGTTTTCTCAAGAGCGGCAACTTGTTTTTCTAGCATGGTAAGTTTTTCACGCGTGCGAGCTAATATTTTTGCTTGCACATCAAACTCATCACGCGTAACAAAATCCATTTTTTGCAAACCTGATTGCACGGCTTGCAAAATGACTTTTTTAGCCTCACCACTCGCGCCTTGTAAACGCTCAGGTAAAACTTTTAAAATATCGGCTGCCAACTCGTTGAGTGTGTTAGTCTTCATATTATGACCCTGCATTAATAATATGCCCAATTGCATTAAATGACAATTTCAAATTATAGTCTATATTTGACTATTCAGCAAACACAATAAAGGATAAACCCATAAAATGCCAAGTAATCAAATCACCCGAGTTTTATATTCTGTTAGTCAGGCCCTTAGCGTTGCGGGGGCCACGGGCACTAGCTTTAGTGATGCTGGGCTACCCATTAGCTTGGGCGTAAGTAGTGTGGCCGCGACACTTGAGTATATAAAGTCATATAGCTTTCAGGGTGCTTCCATCGCGCAAGCATCACTAGTAAACGATACTTATATTACAATCCCAAATCAAACAACAACAGAGAGCACAACCGAATCCAGCTCACCAGAAAAAACCAACTACTCACAGCTTTTTGCCGAACTCGGTTTAAACACAACCTCTATGAGCTTCACCATCGCCAATCGGTACTTTCTTGTTACCAGTTTATTTACGGTGTTTGGCCTGCCGCTTAGCGCCAACATCATCTGGCCAATTGTCATATCTGACGCCGCCTTTAAAACCCTGTTTGATTTAACCAACGAGCTTTATGAAACCAACGAAGCATTAGCCACTTACATGAATAACGGCGTAGAGACCAAACCCGTTTATGCAAACTGGCGTTTGTTTCGCGCTATTGCTGACTGCTCCGTTGCGCGCGACATGCTTGCGGTTGTTGGCACCTTAGAGCACAGCATTGTCGATGATTTATTACCTTGGATATTGTTTGTTCCAGAGCCGGCGCGTAAAATTTTGGCAACAACTTATCGCCGGTTTTCACTGGCCAGCCCCGTTGCAAAAACGTTTGCCATTTTAGCTCCACTCATCGGTAGCTTGTTGGCCATTGTTATTATCTTCCAAACCATTTTATTTGAAGCCGAACACTCCTATGAGGCATATTGTAAAATATTAAACGAAAAAACGGACTGGATAAAATCCTTATTTGAACGCATGTCCTTATCAAGCTCCACATTGCAGATTTTGAAATATGCGTCTTGGCTTATGCCAGCCTGTCATGGTGCCGCTTCGGCAGCGCCGGTTTATGTTTGGATGAAAAAATTACTGAGCATCAATGAATCGGGGTTGTTTGCCACTCACTCAATGGCTGACACGCTAACAAGCGCCGGCACACTCGTAACCACCCTGTTTACTTTTTTCTTCACCGCACGTGGGCACTATTTATCAGAATTTCGTGAATCTCTAGACTTAATTGATGGCAGAATACAAACGCAAACGCAAGAGCTTGAAAGCGTTATCATACAATAACGCTTATTCGGGATCTTCCAAGCTCATCATGCCGGTGTTGTAATCATAAGCAAACAACTCGGCGTAACGGGCCCAATCAATAGCAGTGGCCAATACGCGTTCGGCTTCTTTTTCGGTGAAGTGATCTTCTAGGCGGGTTAAGAAGCGTTCTTCAGAAACTTTGTGCCCACGGCGCCCATCTATGACGTGGCAAATATGCTGAATCAAAGGTACATGCTGTTTAATATGCGCGGCAAAAATTTCTTTTCGCTCTAAAATATCGGCTTTGGCCAACGAGCGGCCTGCTTGGGTTAATTCAATATCGCCGTGCGCGGCTTTAGCAAACTCTAATAATTCTAGGGTTTCAATTAGCGGGAAGAGCTCATCAATATCTAAATGTAATTCTTCGGCCAATTCGGGCAAATCAATTTTGGCGTCGTATTCATCCATGGAATATAACAAGCCTAACAGCTCAGTCACTTCGATATTAGGCAAACGATAATCTAGGCCAATGCTTTGCATTTTGCGTAAGCGACGTTGTAAATCTGTTTCGCCTGGGCGGGCGGTCATGGCGGTGTACACTTGGTCGACGTAACGGCGAAAGGTTTGTGAAGATTCATCACGTGGATACGGTAAATCAATTTTTAGTTCAGCTTGAATGCAGCCTGGGTTGCTGCTAAAAATTAAAACACGGTCGGCAACGATCACCGCTTCTTCAATATTGTGGGTTACAAATAAGATACCTTTGGTATCAATTTTTTTCTCGCCCCATAACTCTAACAAATCACCCCGTAAATTATCGGCGGTTAACACATCAAGCGCAGAAAACGGCTCATCCATTAATAACAAATCAGGGTTCACCACTAACGCGCGTGCAAAACCAACACGTTGCTGCATGCCGCCAGAAAGCTCTTTGGGGTAAGCCGACTCAAATCCATCGAGACCAATCATGTCAATGGCTTCAATCGCTTTGGTACGCCGCTCATCTCGCGCCATACCTTGAGCCTCTAAGCCCAGCTCTACATTTTGCAATACGGTTAACCAAGGCATTAAGGCAAAGCTTTGAAACACCATCGACACTTCTTTAGCAGGGCCGGTGATAGGCGCACCGCGATAAAGTACGTCGCCAGAAGAAGCCGGCACCAAGCCTGCGATAATGCGCAATAAAGTCGACTTACCCGAGCCCGACTTACCCAATAGTGCAACAATTTCACCCTCTTGTAAGGTTAAGTTTACATTTTCTAATACCGATAAATCTTGACCTTCATTGTTTTGAAAGGATTTATCTAAATTTTTAATGTCTATTATATTGCTCATAAAGATTCTCAATTAATCCGAAAACGTGTTTCGGCTAAATTATACAAGGGTCGCCAAATTAACCAATTAAATAGCAACACAAACACACACATTAAGCCAATACCTAATGCAACACGATGAAAGTCACCGCTATTGGTATATTCAGTAATATAAGAGCCTACGCCAAAAGCAGCAAAGGTGTGCTTACCCCAGCTCACTAATTCGGCTACAATAGTTAAATTCCACGCGCCGCCGGCAGCAGTAATGGCTCCGGTAACATAATAAGGAAAAATGCCAGGGAGAATAACGCGCTTCCACCACAGCCAGCCCTTAACGTTAAAGTTTTTTGCGGCAAAATAAATTTCTTTGGGCATGGAAGATGTGCCGGCGATCACGTTAAATAAAATGTACCACTGTGACCCCATAATAATTAATGCGGTTGACCAAATGTTAATGCTTAAATTAAATTTCAAAATTAAAATAACCGCCAAAGGGTAAATTAAGGTTGCCGGAAATGCCGCACAAAATTGCACAATGGGTTGTGCCAGCTTCGCCAGCTTTGGATTGCGGCCAATCCACACGCCAATAGGCACCCAAATAATCGAGCTTACCAACAGCGTTGCCACAATGCGCGCAGCACTGGCCAGCGTTAATAAGATGGCATGAAAAAAATCATGCCAGCCCAATGTGGAAAATATAAACCGGCTAAACACCACTACCGAAAACACCACCAAAACGGCGACCAAGCAATAAAATAGTGCAACCGCCATTCTCATTAACCGGCCATTGTCAGCGCTGTTTTTTTCTTGATAAGTGCGTTTGGTAAAACGAATGTTAATAAACGCATTGCCCCATTTGCTAAAAATCAAGCTCATGTAGCGCAACAATTGTGTGCGTTGCAACACACTGGTAAACCAGGCGCGGCTTGGCTTTTCGTCAGGCATTTTTTCAAATTTAAATTTTTCTGCCCATTTTAACAAGGGGCGAAACATTAATTGATCGTAAAGAAAAATCACCACAAACATGGCAATAATGGCATACATAATGGCGTGAATATTACCTTGACGAATAGCGTTGAAAATATAAGAGCCAATACCGGGTAATTGAATATTTTGTTTGGCCACTTGAATGGCTTCGCTCAAGGTTAAAAACACCCAGCTTTGCGACATAGACATCATCATGTTCCACAACAAATTTGGCATGGCAAACGGCACTTCAACTCGCCAAAAGCGCTGCCAAGGTGTGAGATTAAGCATGCGCGCGGCTTCAACAATATCATCAGGTATCGTTTTTAAACTCTGGTAAAAACCCAAAGCCATATTCCACACTTGCGCGGTAAACAACACAAAAATACAACAGAATTCAGGCCCCATTAAACTGCCCGGAAACAAGGCAATAAAACCGGTAACCGTAATAGACAAATAACCCAGCACCGGCACCGATTGCAAAACATCAATTGCCGGAACAACTACCCGCTCAGCATGTTTGCTTTTTGCCGCCCACGAGCCAATAATAAAGGTGAACAACAGCGAAAACACCATAGCTAACAGCATGCGCAGCACGCTTTGCAGGCCATAAATGGGTAAATAAATAGGATCTAGACTAATTTTGATGGGTTGGCCAATATTAAATGGCTTGGACATTTGCGTGGCGCCGTAAGCCAACAATACAAATAAAAATAAAATGAGGACTAAGGCAATTAAATCCCATGGGTTAAAAGCAAACGTGGCTCCTGATTTTTGATAAAAATTGGTTTTGCGCATGACGACAGACCCCTAAAAACGCTCATAGGATAGCGTAAATCAAGGGTAAATGCAGTAATTATTGTAACGACTTACCCGCCAGACAAGAATCTCGGTGGATGCTCATATTTGAGTCAAGGTTGAGCCGTTATGCTTACAAAAACAATCAACTTCAGTCGCCATTAGCACGCCCTATAACACTCGCATCTTATCGGCTTTATGGCTACAATACTTATTAAATAAAGGAAGCTAAATGCCTGATTATTTAAAACATATCCCCGAACATTTAACCGCCTTAACAGCCTATCAACCCGGCAAGACCAGCGATGAAATTAAGCGCACGCACAGCTTAGAGCACATTGTAAAACTCGCCAGCAATGAAAATCCGCTAGGCCCAAGCCCAAAAGTCAAACAGGCTGTGAGCGATTTTATTAGCGAAATCACCCGCTACCCTGAGGATAGTGCGCCACACTTGAAACAGGCTTTAGCCGCAGCGGCAAACACTACGCCAGAGCAAATAACGTTGGGCTCAGGATCGTCAGAAATTTTTGAAATGCTGGCGCGATTATTTTTACGCCCAGGTGATAATCTTATTGTTTCGGAACATGCCTTTGTGCTTTACACTATTTTAGCCAAGGCCGTTGGCGCCGAGAGCAACATTATTGCCGACCAACATTACCAACAAGATACACCTGCTATGTTGGCAGCCATTGGTCCACAAACACGCATGATTATGCTCGCCAACCCAAACAACCCCACCGGCACCTGGCTTGATAAAGACACACTCTTCGACTTTATTCGCCAAGTACCCCGTGACGTGATAGTGGTCATTGACGAAGCTTACTCTGAATACATGCAAGATACGGCCTACGCCTCGGCTGCGCCGTTAATTGCCGAGTGTAGCAACCTTGTGGTGGTGCGCACTTTTTCAAAAGCCTATGGCTTGGCCGGCATGCGCTGTGGTTACGCCATTAGCTCAGCCCCTGTCGCTGACTTACTCAGCCGCTTACGCAAACCTTTTAATGTTAGCAGCATCACCTTGGTGGCCGCACTGGCGGCGTTTGAAGATCAAGCTCACTTGCAGCAAGTGATTAGTGCAAATGCCCAGGGCCGCGAGCAATTAGCCGGCTTTTTTAAAAATCTAGGATTGCCCATAATTGCAGCAAGCTGTAATTTCATTACGGTTGAAATAGGCGAGCGTGCCGCCGACGTTGCCGCCGCCTTACTCAAACAAGGTGTTATTGTGCGTTCTTTAGCGCCTTACAATATGCCCCATCATTTACGTATAAGTATTGGCACCGCTGCCGAAAACGAGATTTTTATGCGAAAACTGGCTGACTGCCTCTGATTATCCGGGGAATTAAAGGATTAAAGCATGTCAACTCGCCAGCTAGACCTTACTAATTCATTACAGAAAAAATATTTTTCCTTATTCGGGCCATGCGTTACTGGAAAATCATCTCTTAACAAGCAGCAGTTCTCTGATGATATTTCCCAGCTAGATTTATTGGATAACCGTTTATACAGCCTGCTCTGCCAACATCCCGAAGAATTAACCCCACTCATTGCGGCCAAACAAAAAAATTTCCATCGACGATGATACAGCACGTACCTCAGGCTTATAAGCGCCTGGGCTTTTATTAAGTAAAGCGGCCGCCCATAATGTGCTTGAGAAAGCCCGGTAGCTGATAGGCATTTTTTAGTGCTCTGTCTAACGAAAAATTACCCGCTCCAAAAAAGGCAAACGAGATAACAAGCACCGCCCATAATACAGGGAATTCCCAACCACCGCCGGGTAATGCCCAAATAAAACCGTTGCTAAAGTGGTGGCCTAAAAACCCGCAGTCTATTAAATAAGCCGCCAAACAAATAGCGCCCAAGCGTGTGAAAAATCCGCAGGAAATGGCAAAGGCACCGGCAAGCTCAATGACGCCAGAAATAAGAACCATGCTCAGCGGATGATGCATGCCCAGCAGCATGAAGGCGTTAACATCAACTGCGCGAATGGTGGGGCCGGCAAATAATTTTTCACAAAAATGTGGAATAAGATTAAACCCAAGATATAAACGAATAAACAATAATTGCCATTCAAACACCCTAGCTTGATCGCCATTATTTAGCAGAGATTGACCGCGCACAGTTTTAATAGACTCATACGCAAACAAGATGTAATTAAACAATTGAAACAACATCGCCATGCCATAAACCCAAACCACCACCGTGTAACCGGCCAGAGCAGACAAGCGCCAGGCAATAATTAGCGTGAAGGTGGAAAGCAAGAACATTGTCGTAAAAGCAATGCGCCGCAGGGCGAGTAAAATTAAGGTGAGCCCACTAAAAAGCACCAAAAAAAAGGCTTGCTGCGATCCTAGCGGATATTTAACGAGGAAAATAATTTCAATAACGAAGGCCAGAAAGCAAATCACGGTTACAAGCTTAGTCAGCCTATAATTTTTACTGCTATTAAATTGTTTCATCGCGCCCCCCCAGGCTTAACCTTTAAAAGCTTTTATTGTAACAGCTTACAGATTAACTAAGACAGACCTTTTTTGTTAAGGCATTGTTTTAAGGCTCATTGTGGACAGTAAACACCAACGAGCTGTGTTGTATTAATTCTTCAGGCTCTAAAATTAATTGCTGCTTTTGCAGTCTAGACAATTTTTTTAAAGTTTTCTCTAAGCTTAAAATTTCGCCTTTTTCTGCAGCGCCAAATTGCCAGCAAGCCGCAATGCATTTAGGGGGGAAGCT
>JAWUVP010000066.1:0-10660 GCA_034112285.1 Gammaproteobacteria bacterium | reverse complement strand
ATATTCTGAATAGTATATAATATTGACCATGTCCTAGACGTTAATGACGTTGAGGACGGTTATCTAGTAACTGCATTTAACAGTTATTATCAGCCTTAACAGCTAAGCGTTCATAACGTTCATAATGTGTAAGATCTGACCGACTTTGGTCATTTCAAGCATTTTAAGGAGCAACGTTATGCAACTACAAAGAATACGCACGTCTGATAATCAAGAAGCTTGGTTGGTTCTTGATACCAACTTTATTCACTGTTAGAGCCACTGTCATATTCATTTAAAGCTGCTGTTTTTGCTTTATTCCGTGATTCATATGCAGAACGGTCAGTAAGTACCTTAGCTGTTGTTTTCGCAGCATCGCTCGATTGAAATTTCATCGAACGAGCCCAAAAATGACCTGGGTGCTTGCCATGTTCGTCGACACGCGCTTGTAACATACGACCGAAGCATCCGGCGCAAGGACGTTTTTTACCACCAACAACACTATGCATCGCTGGATCAGCATCTAGTTGTTCTAATAAATCCACAAAAATTTCTTCAGCATGCAACCTTTCGCAGCGCGGTTTAATAGCGGTGCCATCATAACTGATAAAGATAATCTTATTGCGAAACTCAGCAGTTTCTAAATGTTCAGGATGAAGCACATCATGTGTGTTACGCTTTAATAGTTTCAACTCACCTACTCGCAACATTTTGCGCAGTTCATTTGCATAATGCTTGTCTGGATTGTTGGGCCATACATCAGGAAGATTGCCTTCATATATTCTTTGCGTTAATTTCTTTCGATAACGAAGGCTGCGGCTCCTCCCTTCTTTTGCCCCTTCGGACTTACCTGTCAGTAAATGGCCTTGAATAAGAATTGCCTTTAAATTTCCAGCCACACATAAATGTGTCAACTCCGTAGTAAACGTTTCAATTGGATTACCAGTAATAAATAGATAGTTAGCCCCCTTATAAAATAAAAACATGGCTTCAATTTCAAGCACAGGGGATTTTTTCGACGCAAGATAAAGGAAAAGCTGCGTCGAAAGCTGCCGAAGGAATTGTCGCGTCCTTTCTGTTCCAAATGAACGCTCGTCCCTATACTCAACTATCGGCTTGGCCAAGCGTATTCTTCCAATATAGGTTGAGGCTGGTTCTTCAGTAATCGCTTGTCCAATTGCCTCCCGACGCCCCTGAGATGAATAATCATAACCGGGCAAGAACTTCTGAAACTCAGCCGTTACTTTGGCATTAAAACCATTTAGTCTTAGACATGCTCTATTGATTAACTTTAATTTACGCTGCTCTAGCAAATAATAAAATAAAGTGTGATTATGTATGTCACACGCTCTTAGATCAAATCCATATTGCAATAACATCTCAAAGATATCGTCAAAACCACTGCGAGCTGCTAACAATAATGCATGCCTATTTCGTGAGTTTTTAATTTCATAATATTCTGTAGGTTCTGCATTAAGCTTTATCATTTGATCAATAAAATCACAAAATGCCCAGACCAAAAGATATCGATTATTGGCCACCGCGGAGATAAACCTTTCTGGGGTGAAATATGGAAACGCATATTCATCTTCAACAATAATTGCATCCCACGTATATTGCTCGATCTTTGCCCCAGCTTCTATCAAACATTCAAAAATTGCAGCGTTAAAATTAACAATACAATAATCAATCGCTTTAGAACGCCTGGATTGATTCAGTTCATTGGCTTGGGTTCCAACCAACTTAAGAATATATTTAACATTGTCAACATTACCACTTACTACTGCATTCATTAGTGCTGTACGCCCTCTGCTATCAAAGGCTTTATTTAACTTAATATAGCCTGACACACCTATTAACCGACAGAGTGTATCCAACGTTTCCACGTTTGATTTACGTGACGCGTGCAGTAGTGCATTACTATAACTAGGATGAGTATACTCCACAATTCGCCGTGATCGGCGATTACGAATATACCCCGCATCTGAGTCATTTATTGCTTGACATAAAGCTTGGTCAAAAGCCATATTCTTTATTTCCTACACACAGAATTATTTACAGAGTCAATCTGACATCATACAGCCTGAGATATAGCTTGTAATTATGCTTATCAGCCTTAACGGTTTTGCTTGAGTGTACCACCAGCCCTCATTTCACTCTTATTGATACTATAATTTACTTTTAATTTTTCCCAGTAATTTTTCTGTTTTTATCAACTCCACAGCATCTATCGTTCCTTGTACCAACGCTTGTGTGGTATCGATTAACAAGCACTGCATGGGGACCCGTATAGATACTTCTGGTAATTCAGTGCATCCTAGAATGATAGTATCAATACCTTGATGTATCATTGAATTAATAACCTGTATAATAGCCTCACGAGTCACAGCAGCTTCAGCTTGCCCAATTTTCACTTGCTCGATAACAAAACTTATTTTTCTTCTTTCGTCAACACTAGGTAAAACAACTTCAATATTTTTTGCTGCAAAAGTTTTTTGATATATAGCAGATTTAGCGGTTGCTTCAGTTGATAACAATGCTATTTGCTTAAGCGTTGGTTTTTGTTCTAATGCATAACGACAGACAATCTCAACCATGTCTAATATACGCACACCACTAACACGTTGAAACATTTCGTGGAATTAATGAAATGTATTGCATGGTACTACTATAAAATCGACATTCTGTGCTTTGAAAAAAGCCAAACCTTTCAATATTTTGTTGATGAAGCCTAAAGGCTTTCTATTTTCTAATGCTATTTCTACACTTTTATCACGCCGGGGTACTGTTGGATCAGATAATAAAAAAACCATAGGTTGTGATTCTTCGCGCCTACCTTGAAAACCTAGCGTTAATTTATAATAAAATGCGCTGCCAGCGATTGCTCCCATTCCTCCAAAAACTCCAATTCTTGGGATACTATTTTGTGGTAACGGCATCTGTCTCACTCCTCGTTTGGTTTTAAAACTGAGCCTATAATACACCCCATGTGCAAATCCGTGCGTAAACAACCTATACTGACGGATCAATACAGAAAAAACCCCTTACGAGAAAAACATGCTCACATTAAAAAATATTTTACTCACTACCAGCTCAGTTTTATTCTAATGTAGAAAAATACAACGTAAATAAATCAAAGCAGCAACACCACTTCTTTATGTGGCTAGTGGAACACATGGCTTTTCAATTGTTCTATCGTAACAACATCAAGTGCTTTTTCATGGCAGGCTTCTATAAGGACAGGTGGTGCAACCTGTTCATAATAGGCTTCTAGCCACCTTCTGGCACACAAACACCACTTGTCACCTGCTTGCAAACCAGGAAAATTAAATTCAACTCGTGGTGTACTTAAATTATTACCTTGTTCTTTGGTATACTCTAAAAACTCATCAGTCATGATGGCACAAATCGTATGAGAACCAACATCCTGATCAGTCGTACGACAATAACCATCGCGAAAAAAACCAGCTTTTGTCTGGCAAGAGCATACGTCTAATAACTCACCTAATACATTTTTTGACTGCAGCATTGTCATTTCAGAAGCCTCTTTTTAATAATTTTTGATGCTTACTTTTACGCCCTGTTACACGTTTACGCCATAGCTTAAAACTGCTAGATTTTAAGCTAGAACGCATAAGTGCTATAGCGCCTGGTTCACTCAAGTGATATTGCTTTGCAATAGCCGCAAGGGGTACATCATCCGCCCAGGCAAGCGCAATAATGTCAGAACAATCAGATTTTGATAATGTCATATTAAACCTCACATTTTATGTATACTATTCTAGCATGTTACAAACATCTAAAAACAACCCTGATCTTAATCAAATTCACCACCCTGTTTTTGACAATACATTTAATCGTTTTCAAACCAAGAAGCTTTACAGCTCGCCAACGACAACACCGAAAAATGATTTTGGCACTGTTGCAAAAAAATAAAAGCAGTACAAGAAATCTCCTATTGAGTTGCCCTTAAACCGTTAACTGGAAGAATTTTTTCATGGCATGATTTTGCGCACAGATGTCTCCCTTTGGAGAAAATATTATTTTCCCTTTCTGAACCATGCACATTTTTTCCATTGCTGAAATAGCATTTCTCGCGGTATCAAATGACTGGTGCCATTCGCCATAGTGAGAAGTTCCTTTCGTGAATTATAGTTGTGATGTATCAAAGTTCTCATGCAACTCTTGACATTCTTCATCTGTCATTTTCGTCATTGTTTCATCTTCAGTTAGTAAAAATCTAAAGCCAAATCATAGCAAGCCAACACCTGGCACAATAAGCCCAAACGGCTTAAATGAAACACCAAGCGTCAGGCCAAGAAAGTTAACCGCAATGGCACGACTAGAAATATGATACCCCAATACACCACCGATTTTAAGCGAATGAATATTCCACTGCCAACCATAATCGCGCCCTAGTGCATTGTAAGGCATAACAAACTTAAGAGTTGGCACTTGTGCTAATACATATGCAACAAACGTATTGCTATTTGGCCCAGGCCAAGCATGATACGTATGCGCATAACGATAATCGTAAACCGCCTTTTTAATGCGTGGAATAAATGATCTGGCGTTGTCACCGATCAGCATCGCTTCAATGTTAGGATTGAGACCATACCATTGTCTATCGGGCACACCATGAGTAATATCAACAATCGGTTTACCACGATACTGGTTCCAACCGACCACTTGATAAATAGTATACTCAGCTTGTTTTTGTTCCTTAACAGCAAGCCAAGTGTGGGTACTAAACATACCACGCCAATTAAATGCCGGTGCAGAAAACAAAATAATGGCCGCTTTATCACCAATAGGCTTTAGAGCCAACAAGTTGGCAGGCGCACGACTGGCAGTACGCCAATCACGCCCAGTTTTCACTTGGCCAGAGAATAATAAGTAAAATGGCCCTGTAAATAACAGGACTAGAAAAAAAATGCTTGTTAACATGACCGTTTTGCCCATGGGGTTCACTCAGTTGGTTATTTAACTTTTATTGATGACGCTTGGTGCTCATCGAACGAGTATCTATAATAACAAATTAAGCAAACAAGCACTGTAATTTTATGCATTCACCACAACCTGGCACAGCCACCCAATAAACAGCGCTGAAGCACCGATCTAAAACCCCAGGGAATCCCTAGCCTCGCAGCCATTGAGAAAATATTATCGTCGCGCTAAAATAATCAAATTTGAGCATTATTTAGCCTATTATAGCCCGAGGAAGGACAATGATACAGCCTCAAATGCCAGAAACTAACACCATGCCACCGCCTAAGCCCTCCCTGTTTCTCGACCCCGCCCTCAAGAATATTGATGCGATAATGAAGCAATATTGGGACGATTATCCAGAGCTTTATCGCATCGTAGAAGAAAAAAAATTAAAGAAAAGAAAAGCGAAACGAGCGGTTTAGATACCGCTCCCAAGTCCGTAAAAATGAAAAATCCTGCCGCTAACGACTCAACCCTTTTCGGCGGCCCATTACGTGGCACGCCTTTATGAGCAACATTGCCACTTGCGAGAAAAAATACTGACCATAGGCGCAGCCATTACCCCAGAGCACAAGCCCATAACCGAAAATGCCCGCATGAGACACTTAAAGAAATCACTGCCTAGCGAGCCGATATTCTTAGCGGACAAATAAAAACCTGGCGACGCCTGTTACACAACCTCATCCGCAAATTTTCCAAACTACCCGACCCACGCAACCCAAATAGTCTTAAACATAAAACCCCCGTGCTCATGATGTTTGGCTTATTCGCCTTTATACTACGCTTAAACTCACGCCGTGAAATGAATCGTGAATTAACCGGCCCGCTTGTCCAGCAGCAACTAAAGGCGCTGTTCCCGGAAATTGACAGTATCCCTAACGCCGATACCTTAGCCCGCTACCTACAACGTCTTGATGTGAAAAGAATAGAAGCCCTGCACATCGATTTAATCAAAGACTTAATTAAAAACAAAAAATTTAAGCACATGCTGATTAATAATTGTTTGCCCATTAGCATTGATGGGGCGCAAAACTTTATCGTCAAGGCCTGCGTGAAGATGCACGCTGGCTTGAGCATAACGTAGGTAAAAATGAGACGGTGCACAAGCAGCAATACGTGTATGTGCTAGAAGCTAATCTCACCTTAAAAAACGGCTTAACCCTACCGTTAATGTCAGAATTTCTCTACCGTGAGCACAGCGCGCTGGAGCGTAATGAAGGCAAACAGGATTGTGAGCTAGCAGCGCTTGAGCGCTTAGCCGAACGTTTAAAGGTCTATTTTCCAAGGCTTAACATCATTTTGTTCATGGATGGCTTATTCGCTACCCAAGGCGTATTGGGAATTATTGACGCCAACCGTTGGGAAACCATTATTCGTTTACCAAAGCAAAAGCTCACTGATTTTGCTAAGCAGTTAAATACAGAAAGAAGAAACCGGCAAGCCTTACCTGAGCAGCCTTTTTACCGTGAGCGGGAGCAAACGTTCTTCTGGAAAAATGGTATTACTTACGGCTATGAATCGCAGTTAATCGTTAACCTTATTGGTTGTTTGGAGCGTTATGAAGTCGTAGATACTGACACGGGTGAAATTGTTACCTGTTATTCTGAGCATGCTTGGATTTCCAGTATCCCGCTTGACCAAGGCAATGTACATGAGCTGATTAACTTAGGCGCTAGAAAAGCCTGGTTAATTGAGCATAGTTTTAATGTTGAGAAGAATCAGGGTTACCAATATAAGCATTTATTTTGCCGCGAATGGTTTGCGATGCAAGGGTTTCATTATTTGATGCGCTTAGGGCACGCGATTAATGCGTTGAGTGAATTTAATCGAACACTCAAGCGTTATGTTAAACAATTGGGCATTGGTGCCACGCTTAATATTATTCGACAAACGCTTTTCGCGCCGTGGTTATCGATGGATTGGTATCGGGTGCAATCTTTTAAAACACCGCAATTGCGATTACAGTTGGAATAGTTTTTCGTTAGCGTATTTTTTTAAAATTTATTTTTGTACTAAGTGCTAAGGAAGAGTTGCGCCTGCAATAAAAATAAGGCGTAAAAAAAGAAAAAGTGAGACTTTATTTCGTGAAAAAACCTGATAATTTTAAGGTATATTTAAATAGTTGTGGGTGTCAAGGGGTGGACGGGCTGAAATATTGATCGGTGCGTCACGGCTGCTAGTCTCCCAGCCATTGAGAAAATATTATCGTCGCGCTAAAATAATCAAATTTGAGCATTATTTAACCTATTATAGCCCAAGGAACGACAATGATACAGTGCCATGCTGGCTGTAAGGGTAAATAAAAGGATTGACTTTATCATTACATATAGTGATTAGGGGAAGCTGTCCTGGCTCGGTCGCAAAAAAATCATTAACATTTTTATCGATGCAACCTTTATTTGGTGACGAAGATGCGTAAGATTCATGCCCTACACCTTCCCACGTCAACAATTTATTTGTTACATGTAAATTAGTCAGATAGGTGCTAAGTTCTTCTGCGGAGGATAAAGGCGTCTTGGGATCATATAAATCATTTACAATTAAAACAGTAGGTGTTGCATCTATTATAGGTGTAGGATTGGTAGGTAAAAGTGCTTCGCTAGGTTCGGGCCAATGAATGCAAACATCACCCATAATCGATGTTGCAGCGCTTCCACCTACTAGAGGATAATTTTGGCGTAAATATTTTGTACTTTCTAACCAATCAGTTTTATTGTTACATGCAATAACATCGCTATAGTCTTTGTGTATTACGGCATTTACAACATTATTATAACTATAGGTCTTAAAAGTATTACTAACAGGAATGTATCCTGTAACTAGAATATAAAATTTCATCAAGGCATCTGCATTGTTAGTTAACATTGTACTTTGTAGTGCTTGTGCGATTTGAGGCCACTCACTCGGTGTGTTAATTAACCATTCCATCGTAATCTCCAACATAGCTGCAGTAAATGGTCTTTGATAGTAAGTCGCAGAAGTAGGCATACCAGCTCTTTCTACAATTTTATCAACTAACGTTTGATATTTGGCAGCGATGTCCTTAGTAGTTTTTTCATAAAGTGCGCATTGTGATAAGCTTGACTCTGCACAAAATTGAAAAAATGAGTGCAGCACATTATCACCGGCATAAGCATATGATTTCATAAAGGCACTCAAGTCATTAACCGGTGCAATATTGGAATCCAGTAACATCTTATTAGTATGTTGTGGATATTTAAGTAAATACGCCAAACCAAGGCGAGTTCCGTAAGAATAACCTAGATAATCTATCTTATTAACCTGAGGCAATGCTTGTCTTAGCATGTCCATATCTTGTATCGTATTTTTAGTACTAGCGTATTTTGCTAAGTTGTCATAGATACACAAGCTACGTTGCTGAGTGACATCATCATATAGAGCTCCCACGCCTTCAGTCGTACTGAAGTCTGTTAAACTCAATTGTCGTAGAATTTCATCAATATTTTTCATATTCTCTGCATGACAAGAAATACCATTCGGTACAACACCACGCGGATTAAAGGTAACAAGATCATAATTATTTTGTACAGATGGTGTAAATGAAGAAAACATCATCTGTAGTGCAGTGATATCATCACCCCATGGACCTCCAAAGTTTAGAATAATCGTCCCTAACTTAAGTACACCTGGTTTCGTTCGATGAATGCTCACAGGCAACCCAATATAACCTTTGCTTGGGCTCTGATAATCGATTGGCACACTTAAGAGTCCACAATCAAATGTTGGATTATTTCGGCATGGAGTCCAATTAATTGTTTTTAATTGGCTTAGTTGAGCTAACTGAGTTTGCCTTAGCCTCTGTTGTGAAGCAGCTATGCTATATTGCATAGTAAAGCATATAATTAATAATACTATGTTTAAGATGGTTTTTTTCATGTGACTAAGTACCCTTACTGTTTGTTTTCAATTCTTTATATTTTGACGTTAATTCATTTTTGATAAGCGCCCCTTTTACTGCTTCCAGGGCGATCTTACCTTTTTCTGCTCCGCTGTAACTCTTGCGTTTTCCTGTCATTTTTGCTCCTCGTTTGGCGGAGAATAACATCTTATTCACTGATATAGTTTATGGGGTCCATTATACTTCGGCCAATAAAATATCTCAAAATCCTATGGAAAATGATCATAAATTCACTCAATTCATTTAACGATATCGCCAATGGCATCAATCTTTCCAGACGGCCTAGTAATGCTAGTTCGCTAATGGAAGCGATGCGAGTGTTACAGAAAGGGCAAATCAAATTTGTGTCGAAGGGAGAGCAGCGCGCGCAAAATGAAGCCCTCAATAAACTCTTCAATTTAGCCGCATAATAGTAAGTAAGGTGCGATGTTTTGGCCTGATAATTTTATTTTTTTGCAACAGTGCTATATTTTCACAATGCCCTGAAAGCTGGGGATTACCTCAGGGGCGCACTCAGTGCGTAGGCGCTGCATGACCGCAACTTAAATCTGTAATATTGTTTTAAAATTAATTTGCAAAACGGGATGGTTCATATATGTTGCAATAGGCTTAGAAAAAACTCTGGACTTAGTCCCATCCTCACTCATGATGTGTCCATAGCCCAAAAGCACTAGATTTGACAGATTTAACAGGTTTGACAGCAGCGGAAAAGCCTAGCATTATTGCTAACTCGTTTAGGCTTGATTTAAGCTCAGGTAGAAATGTATGTTTTTCTGGTTCAACCAATGATGTAGTGGAAAGTTTAAAATGGTCTAAATCACTTTTGGAAAACAAAGCCCATTGCTGTCTAAGCATAGTCATCTTTTGGGGTGAAATTTGCTCCTTATCTTTGCAACCCTGAAGTAAATTACTTGTATAAGTTAGCAAATAACAATATTCTAAAAATGTTACTTGTGAAATCATGCTTAAACTATCACGTTTTGTAGCTGCAATGAAAATTCTATAAATTGAATTCTTTAGCGCCCAATTATGAATTTGAATTTTATTTTCAATGTCGAGGCGCATTTGTTTAAACACCCTTAGCAACAAAATGTTTGGCCATTTTTCTAGTGGAAGCTTTCCTTGAAACAATTCGGGAACACCATATTTTACGCCCAATTTCATTAATGGTTGCATGAAAGTCGTAGCGTGCAATGCAACATAAGTGACTCCATGATCTTTGAGACTAATAGCATAGGTATGTTCAAATTGATGCACAAAGAATTCCGCGTAATTTTTAAAAAAATCATCTGCAAACTTAGAGAAAAATTTCAGTAACAGAACAAAATGAATGCTGTAGAACTCGATTATTCTTTTATGGCTATAGTGAAATTTTTCATGAGTAAGGTCATGAAAGATATGGTCCAAATCTTGATCAGAAATGCTGCTCAGCTCTAAAGAATGTTCTGTGGCCCGCGCACCGAATAACTCGTCAAAAACAGCACTGGTATCGCTTCGATAAACAAACTGGCCATCATGAAACATGATGAGCATATTAGGAGTAGAAATATTGAACTGCTTTTCAAACCAGCCATTTCCATAAGTATGGCTTTCAAGTTTTACAGTGTGTAACAAGTTTTTGCGGCCAAGAGCTAATCTGATTTTTTGAAATATAGCATCTGGAGGATTTTTATCGTTAACGTAAATCAACAGCCAACCTTTACTATTTTGCCATAGTGAGTGAATGCCCTTACAGTCTTTTTTGATTTCAATCTCATCCGGCTTCACGTCACC
>JAWUVP010000065.1:0-17943 GCA_034112285.1 Gammaproteobacteria bacterium | reverse complement strand
TCTGAGCCAGAATCAAACTCTTCACTTGAAGCTGTAGGTATCTTTCGATACCAAACTGGCGATGTACTTCTGCATTGCTACAGAACCATCATTTTATATTTGTAAGTAATTGACGTGTTTCTCAAACCAAGCCTAAGCTCGGTCAAGAATCCACACAAATTGTCTATCTACTTGTTAAAGAACGTTTTTTCTTGTCAGCCCTTACCGACAAGAGAGGCGCATTGTATAGAAGAAATAATTCTTGTCAACAACTTTTGCCAATCTTTTTCAACGAACTTTCCGTTGAAAAAATACCTAACCTAGATTCAAAAACTTAACGCTTTCATTAGGCTTTCGGGGATGAATTGCTTCATCAAACTTCCCGAAATAGGCCGCTGCAAACAGTGACTTACCGTTAGCAGGGAGGCGAAGTATACGTCGCTAATTTAAAAGTGCAACAGCTATTTTCAAAAAAGTGTTGGGTACGCTTATCTTTCACGTAATCTATGCTCTTCAAACACCGAAGTTCACGGGGAATAGCCTTACGCTTAACCGTATATGCAGCGCCTCTGGCGCCTTCTGGTTGAGGTACAGCTCATACATATGGCTCACTTCGAAACAACCACTCCCCCTTCCAAACACATCCAGCACCTGACGCCATCTGACCGGCTCAACCTTAACAACATGCCTGATAACCTCTGAAAAACTTTTCACTTGTGCGCTTAATAACCTTTGAACAGCTATCTCAGTCTCATAAAACATAAAACCACATGTCCGACTCCACTTATAGAAGCAGCCCACCAACAAAATCAGTCGCTCTAAATCATTGTCTAACTTATCATTAAGAATGCAAATACAGTCTTGATAAAAGGCAATACAACCCGTTAACACTTTTGGCTCTAGCGCTTTTTTAAGCTTGAGTAAAAACCCACTAATTTCTGCCGGTGAATCAAAAGTATTTCGTAAGCTAATATGTAATTTATCAAATATATCATTAATTGTTTTTAAGCCCAGAGCGAATTCAGAATTATGCCAAAGCATTTTCCAGTTTGTAGGAAAAAGACTTATTTTCCATCTAGAAAGCCACTCTCTTTTAAAGTCCTCGTTATTTGAAACGCAGTAATCATTAAACGATACACCTTTAATGCCTGCCTCAATCACCCAGAATACTTCGTCTCTCACATATTTATATTTTTCGGGTGTACGCGTCTCAGACAGCTCCGAGACATCACAGAGTACCTGGAAAAATTTATTTGCTAGCTTCTTGGCTTCACTGTCAGGTAATTTCATTATTATTTATCTCAATACAAAAGTATTTATAACCCACACTTCAAGATTAGACCACAATAATTAAGGCTATATGAAAGAAAGCAAATACTAAAAACTATATTCCAAGACAGATTCTCTGCAAAAAATAACCTCTCAAGTCTATATTAAACATTAAGAACTATATTGAATATAAGGACGTTCAGCAACACCACCCCAAGCGCCTCAAATATCTCTCCCGATTGAGCTCTCACAAAGAACGAGCACACATGGTGAGCGAACGCCGTATTCCACTATTTATATATATGTAGCAAGTGGCGCGATTGCAGGCATACTTGAAATGTAAGAGTATGCCCATTATCTCACTTGCTGAGATAAGGACCTAGGGCTGCACCTGCATTCACCAACGTTCCTTTGATAAGCGCTATGGCTGGTTCAGTCGACATTATTCAATGCTGCCAACGTTATCAAAAATTCGAGCGACAATAAGGCGACAAATTTTAACTATCAAACATTAAACTGACTAAACACTTCATTCAGCTGCATACTTACCCGAATAAAGGTCGTACGTTTAGATAGTTCTTTAAGACTCTCTGCCCCAACATAGGTGCACGTTGAGCGCACCCCGCCCAGAATATCAAGAATGGTATTACTGACAGGCCCACGATACGGCACATTGACAGATTTACCCTCGCTAGAGCGATACTCCGCCACCTGGCCATGATATTTATGCATGGCCTCAGCGGAAGACATGCCATAAAAGCGCTTAAACTGCTTGCCTTCTTTTTCGAAGATCTCCCCTGAGGATTCATCATGGCCTGAGAACATGCCTCCTAGCATCACAAAATCGGCACCGGCGGCAAAAGCCTTAGAAACATCACCCGGCACGGTGCAGCCACCATCGGAGCACACCAAGCCTTTTAAACCATGCGCGGCATCTGCGCATTCAATCACCGCCGATAATTGCGGATAACCCACGCCGGTTTGTTTACGCGTGGTGCACACGGAACCTGGGCCAATGCCCACCTTCACGATGTCCGCGCCGGCCAAAATCAACTCTTCAGTCATTTCACCGGTGACCACATTGCCGGCCATAATAATTTTGTCGGGGAACGTTGCGCGCGTTTTCTTCACAAAATCCACAAAATGCTCGCTGTAGCCATTGGCCACATCCAAACAAATACAATCAAACGGGGTTTGCGCCTCAATGGCTTGTAAGCGGGGAATGTCTTTATCGTTCAAACCAGCAGAAACAAAGGTCAGCTGGCTGTGTGCCGTATTTTTGTTCACATGCGCAGTCCATTCTTCGGGCTCAATAAATTTGCTCAGCGCAGTCATGACTTTATGCTCCGCCAAGGCTTGTGCCATTGCAAAGGTACCCGTGTGGTCCATATTGGCCGCAATAATAGGTATGCCTGAGAAAACTTTAGCGCTATGGCGAAAATGGTATTCACGTTCCAAACTCACTTGCGAACGTGAGCGCAAGGTGCTGCGCTTGGGACGGATTAAGACATCTTTAAAATTAAGTTTTACTTCTTCTTCAATACGCATGCTGCTCTCCATAAATTGATGCTAGAGAGCATAGCAAAAAATACTTGAGGGGTCGAGAAAACTTTTTTTGCATTAACAGAAACCTACTTTACAAGTTTTGGAATTGAATTATAATGTTCTTCAGGTGGATAAATACACTAAGTCAGGGTGCAATTTAAATGCGTGAGACGAGTACAGATATTTTTAACGCTATACTAAGCAGGCAAGCTCATAAAATACTAAAAAAGATTCCTGCACATATTGCCTACCAACTAGGCCTCTGGATAGAAAATATTGCTGAACATAGCCTAACAGAAGTAAGAAAAATGCCTGGCCACCACGATGAAGCATTACGTGGCAAACGCAAAGGATAGCGCTCAATAAAATTGAACAGATCTTATCGTACTATATATACAGTTGAGGCAGATATTATAAAAGTTGTCGAAGTAATTGAGGTAAACAACCATGACTATTAAAAACAAAAGCTCAAAGAGCACCTTAAAAAAATTAGAAAAAATAACCGGTAGAAAATTAACTGTGGGCAACACGTTATGGTCAATTCGCATGTGTGACGAACTCACGCAGCAACAATTTTCCGAAAAACTGGGTATTTCAAAACAATATTTATGTGACTTAGAAAAAGGGCGACGTTATGCAAGCGTTAAGGCTGCAGCCGAATATGCGCAAAAACTGGAGCAATCAGAAACACAGTTTGTTAGATTGTGCCTACAGGAAATGTTAGACCGCGACAATATAGCAATGACCATAGACGTGACGCCAAAACGCAAGCCGCGCAAAAGTGATATGTTACTTTCTCTTGCTTAGCCGACTGTCACCCTTGCAAAACGACGCTTGCCTACCTGATACACCGCCTCAGAACCAACATTAATCGTCAATTTCTCATCCACCACTTTTTCACCATCAATCTTCACTGCACCCTGGCGTACCATCCGTAAACCATCCGAGGTACTGCTGACCAAGCCCGCTGCTTTCAATAAATTAGCAATCAGAATACTATCACCCACCTCTAAGGTCACTTCCGGCATATCCTCAGGCATCGCACCTTTTTGAAACCGGGCAATAAAGTTCTCAGTAGCTTGTTTGGCCGCTGCTTCGCTATGATAACGAGTAATAATTTCTTCAGCGAATTTAATCTTATAGTCACGCGGATTGGCGCCAGCGGCCACTTCGTCTTTAAACTGTTGCAGCTCTTCAGTGTTTCGCAAACTTAATAAATCATAATAGCGCCACATCAGCTCATCAGAAATCGACATGATTTTGCCAAACATCTCATCGGGGGCTTCGTCTATGCCTATATAGTTACCGGTGGACTTGGACATTTTTTTTACGCCATCGGTGCCTTCGAGCAAAGGCATCATAATCACAACCTGCGGCGTTTGGCCTTCGGCCTTTTGCAATTCACGCCCCATTAGCAAATTAAATTTCTGATCAGTGCCGCCCAGCTCAATATCGGCTTGCATTTCCACCGAATCCCAGCCTTGTAATAAAGGATACATAAACTCATGGATGGCGATATCTTGATCAGCTTTATATCGTTTGCGAAAGTCACTACGCTCTAACATCCGGGCCACGGTTTTTCGCGCGGCCAAGCGAATCATAAACATGGGGCTTTTGGTTTGCATCCAAGAAGAATTAAACATAATTTCAGTTTTATCAGGATCTAAAATTTTGCTTACTTGGTGTTGATAGCTTTGCATATTTTTTTGAATTTCTTCCTCTGTCAAAGCAGGTCGAGTTTTATTCTTGCCAGTAGGATCGCCAATCATCGCAGTAAAATCACCAATGAGAAACATAATGTGATGCCCCAAATCTTGCAATTGACGCATCTTGGTTAACACCACCGTATGCCCCAAATGTAAATCCGGCGCGGTGGGATCCATACCTAACTTAATACGTAAAGGCTTGCCACTTTCTAAGCGTTCGATTAATTCTTTCTCAACTAAAATTTCATCGGTACCGCGCTTAATAATTGCTAGGGCTTCGGCCACATTTGTCATTGCTATCTCCACTGACTAATTTATGCTATTCTTCGAAGCGTTGAAGTATAGCCTAACTTAAATTTAGATGCGACCGTTCTATGCCACCGAGTAAAATTCATCACATCCAACATCTTATGCACCGCCATCGTCGGCGAGTTGTTGCTGTGGTCATTACCGCGCTCGGCTTATTGGGCTTATTTATTTTTAGCTTACTCTACTTACCCAACCAACAATTTGATGAAGAGCCCAGCTTTGCCAACCCACCCAGCATTCCCGTTGGCAGCCAAAGTAATAATGTCACGCCGCCACCTCAAGAAATTGAAGTGCCCACCACCGTGCAAAATGTTATCGTTCTGCCTGGCGACAGCTTAGCGCTTATTTTTCGCCGCTTGCACCTTAGTCCAAATCAAACCTTATTGGTGGCCAAACTACCCTTAGTGAAAGCCGCCCTCAAAAAATTACGTTCCGGCCAAACCCTAGCATTTTCTATCGACCCAAAACAACAACTGCTACGCCTAAGCTGGCCAATTAGCAACACTGACAATATCGTTATCAGCAAAACAGAGCATGGTTTTAGTGCAAAGAAAGTGACCCAAGAATTAAATGTCGCCACCAAAGTCAGTCACTTTGCTATCCACAGTGATTTCAATATCGATGGTGCAAAAGCTCACATCCCTAGCACTGTACTGGCTAATCTTGCAAAAATTTATTCTTGGCGGTTAAACTTTAAGCGCAACATTCATGCCGGTGACCAATTCACCGTGGCTTATGAGCGCTTAAAAAATATGAAAACCCAGCGTACCGAGCCTGGAAATATTATCGCCGCGCTGTATCAGCATAAACAAAACAAACTTTATGCCTTACGTTATCGTGATAGCTACGGTCGCGCCGCTTATTATGATGCCAGTGGCCGCAGCTTAAGCAGAGCTTTTTTACGCCGTCCCGTTAACATTGGCCGCATCAGCTCACCGTTCAGCTTGCACCGTCTTGATCCCGTGTTAAAAAAAGTTCGCCCGCACACCGGAACCGATTTTGCCGCCCCCTACGGCACACCCATTCACGCCACCGGCGATGGCCGCATTATTTTACGCGGTCGCATTAGAGGTTATGGCCGTTGCATTGTTATCAATCATGGACATGGCATTACCACCTTATATGGCCACATGAGCCGATATAACGCGAAACACCCGTCAGGTTCTTATGTGAAAATGGATGATGTGATTGGTTACATTGGTACCAGCGGTTGGTCAACCGGGCCACATGTGCATTACGAATATCGCGTGCACCATCATTATGAAAATCCTATGACGGTAAAATTACCCTATGCTTCCACAATACCTCGCAAAGAACGTGCAGCATTTAAAATGTCTATAGACAAAGCAAAGCAACAACTACAGCCCGCACCGGTTCAACCTGTACCGCAATAATTATAAGTTCAGTTCTAACGCAAGGCGAATGCCATGCAAAACAAGATCAGGCGCCACAACACTAAAGAGCTGCTCATTTTCATACAAAGTAGAAAAACCACCCGTACCAATAATCACCGGCGCCTCACCGGCAAACACTTCCTTAGTAATGCCCGCTAAAATTTCTTTGGTTGCACCCAGTTGACCATAATATAGACCCGACTGAATACACGCAGTGGTATCACGGCCAAGCACCTGCTTGGGCTGCACAATTTGTACCGTCGGTAATTTTTCAGTAAAAGTTTGCAAGGCATGCATAGAAGTACGCACGCCGGCTTGAATCACCACGCCAAGAAACTCACCTTGCTTATTAATCGCAGCGAAAGTGGTCGCGGTGCCAAAATCGGAAACAATCAAATTCTTATTTGGAAACATATCAACCGAGGCAATCGCACTGGCAATTAAATCTGCACCCACTTGATTCGGCTCCTTGGTTTTAATTTTCAAACCCGTTTTCACGCCAGCCTGCAACCAAAAAGGTTCTACCTTAAAATATTTAATGCACGCCGAACCCAAAGAATAATTTAACGGCGGCACAACCGAGCTAATCGCAATATGCTTAATCACCTCAGCATCCATATTATTTTCGCGCAACACACTTTTCAGAAAAATGCCCAACTGATCCGAGGTGCTGCTACGATGTGTTTCATGGCGAAACTTTAATAATAATTTTTTACCCTCAAACACACCGCCATAAATTTGTGAGTTACCCACATCTAAACACATTTTCATAAATAATTATCCTTGTTGATATTGGCGCTGCGCCAAAGGAAATAATAATAAACCGAATGCAAAAAATCCAGCCGCAACCAGCTCTGGTACAATCGCACTTTTAATCGCCAGTACACTACCCAAAAAAGCAGTGATAGCAAAAGCTAACGAGAGCAAACCATCGGTTACCCCCATATACAAACCCTGCATATTAGAATCCACTTTATCTGAGCCCATGGTAATAAAAATAGTATAACAAAACGCCACCATCAAAGAGATAGGGATAGCAATCAACCACTGCATAGTCATCGTATTAAAAAAGAAACCGATTAACAAAACAATGATGCCCAGCAGATAACTCGGCTTAACAATTTTAACCAGCTCAAAACGATTGACCACAACGCGCACGCCGTACAATAAAAATAACGATAACACTAGTCCTACATAAGATGAAAAAACACCAATCATTTTATTTGCCAAATGAAAGTGTTGCGCCAACAATAAGGCTAGCGATTGAAAATACAAACTCCAGCCTAATTCAAACACAAAAAAGCTGAGCAAAATATACTGTAAATTATACTGCGTGAGCAAGCGCCAAAAATCTCGCAGCAGGCCATGACTTTTATCTGTCGACACTAACATGTGCGTCTCATCAAGCATGGTGAGCAAAATAATCAAATTGGCAACAGACAAAACAATCCCCGCATAAAATGGCGTAGAATTAGTAAACCAAGATACAACACTCGGATCCGACAACACCCCACCCAACAATGGCCCGGCAATTAAGCCAATCGTCATGGCCACCGCAATTAAACCAATGTTTTTAGCTTTGGCCGCGCCTTTGCTAATATCTGCAATAGCCGATTGCGCCACAGCCAAGCTGCCTGAAGTAAAGCCCACAATCACACGGCCAAATAATAAAATCAGCAAGCTATTAAAATTAAAACTTAAAATATAAGCCAGTAAGCCTACAAACGAGCCACCAATACAAAACAATAATATTTTACGCCGACCAACGCGATCAGAAAGATAACCTAAAATCGGCGCGCCGAGCATATAGCACAACGGCGACAAGGCTTGAATTAAGCCATAAACAATATGACGACTTTCCACAGAAGAATGTGCACCTAACACATGCGCACTGGGGTCATTCACTAACGGCGCCAAAATAGGCGTCACAACGTTAATGCTAAGAATATCAAGAATAATAATACAGAAAAAAGGAAAGACACTTCGAAAAGAAGTACTGGAGCCGGGTACCTGTCGCATGATCAAGTCCTATTAAAATTAAATTAGTAAACTATAACTCAAGTCATTGCCACGCAAAGGGTCAATGCTTAAGCGGGCATATTAACAGATTTAAAATAGCATTTCTAGCGAACTTTTGGCCGCGAAAAAACACTAAGGCTTAAGAATATATTCTGGTTTTCATGCGGCTGTGATACCATAAGTCTATCAACACGCCAGAGCAAGAAAAAACCCCACCCTCTATTTATATGGCCTCCGATACTTACGGCACTCGAAGCAGTTATTGTCTAACAAGTAATGAGAATGGCGTTCAACTAAAGGAAAAAATATATCATGCGTGAGTTATACATAGGATTACTATCAGGCACCAGCATGGACAGTGTTGATGCCGCCGTGTTTAATTTAGCCGACAAACCAACACTGCTAGCAGCACACCAACATCCCTTTCCCCAAAGCCTGCGTGAAACACTCACCGATGTCGTTAATAAAGATGACCGCCACGACTCACGCATACCCGAGCTCAATACCACCCTAGGAAAATTATTTGCAGCAGCCGTTAACGCATTACTAAATAAAGCCAATCTCCCTGCCGAGCAAATTATCGCTATCGGCTCACACGGCCAAACTATTAGCCATCACCCAGAAGCCAGCCCAGCCTATACTACGCAAATTGGCGATGCTAACATTATTGCACAAGACACTCGCATCACCACCGTTGCCGATTTTCGCAACGCCGACATTAAAGCCGGAGGGCAAGGTGCACCCTTAGCCCCGTTGGTACACCACGCTTTTTTAATGCAGCCCGGCACACCGCGCGCCATTGTAAACATTGGTGGCATTGCTAATGTGAGTTTCGTCAGTGATACCACGCCCGTAAAAGGGTTTGATACCGGCCCAGGCAATACGCTACTCGATGCTTGGGTTTATCAACATCAACAACAACCTTTCGATAAGGATGGGCGCTTTGCACGTCAAGGAAAAAGTTGCCCCGATTTACTCAGCGCCTTCTTGGCTGATCCCTATTTTGATAAACCTCACCCCAAAAGTACCGGCACCGATTATTTCAATCTCGCATGGCTAGAAAAACATTTAACAACACAATCTCCCGAAGATGTGCAAACAACATTAGTGGAATTAACTGCGCAGAGCATTATCAAGACTATCGAGCAAGAAATGCCAATGGCACAAATATATCTTTGTGGTGGCGGAGCCCGCAATTCATATTTAGTGCAACGCATACAAGCGCTCGCCCCTAACCAGGTGGCCAACACCAGCGAGTTAGGATTTGATGCCGATTATTTAGAAGCATTATTATTTGCCTGGCTGGCGAAAATGCGTTTGAAAGAGGAAGCCCTGAATACCCACAGCATTACCGGGGCAAAACAGGCTGTGATATTAGGTGAAATATTTTCTAACCCACTACCACAGCCTAAAAATTAACGAATACTCTTGCTGATAATAGGGCTGAAAGATTCCGCCGAAGCCGCATGCCAATCTGCCGAGAAATGCCAGTCAAAACCATCATCTAACAAAGCCCCTGGCTTTAAAAACTTATAAAGTTGCGCATAACTTTTCATACCCAGATCATTATCCAAACGACGCCAAATATGACTAGGCAATAACTGGTCCGGATGCTCCAAACCCGCAGCACCTAACACTTCACGAAGATTATAAAGCGTGCTTTCATGAAAATTACATACTTGCTCTGCTTTAGAATCAACATCTAACGCTGAACCTAACGCCTTATCTTGAGTTGCAACACCGGTGGGACAAGTGTTGTTATGACAACGTCTTGATTGCACACAACCCAAACTAAACATCATAGGCCTGGCCATGTTACAACAGTCAGCACCCAGCGCTAATTTTTTGGCAAAATCAAACCCAGTCACAACTTTCCCACTGGCAATCACTTTAACTTTATCGCGAACATTCATGCCCACCAAACAATTATTCACAAAGGCTAGGCCTTCGTTTAGCGGCACCCCAATTGAATTAGTAAACTCAACCGGTGCAGCACCGGTGCCGCCTTCAGCGCCATCAATAGTAATAAAATCAGGGTAAATACCGGTTTTCAACATTGCCTTACAAATAGCCATAAACTCACTCGGTACGCCCAAGCATAATTTAAAACCAATCGGTTTGCCACCTGAGAGCTCTCGCAGCTGTTGAATAAAAGCCATCATTTCTAACGGCGTGCTAAAAGCAGAATGCGCCGGTGGCGAAATACAATCAACGCCTTCTTTGACGTGGCGAATAGCAGCAATTTCAGCCGATACTTTTGCCCCCGGCAAAACACCACCATGCGCTGGCTTTGCACCCTGAGACAATTTAATTTCAATCATCTTCACCACATCCAGCTGTGCTTTTTCAGTAAACATAGCTGCATCAAACTCACCGGTTTCTCTATCACGACAACCAAAATAACCGGTACCCACTTGCATAAATATATCACCGCCATTTTTCAAATGATACGGAGTCAAACCACCTTCGCCGGTGTTATGAGCAAAACCACCTAATTTAGCGCCTTTATTTAATGCCATAATCGCTCTGCCACCCAATGCACCAAAGCTCATTGCAGAAATGTTTAAACGAGAGGCCGTGTACGGTTTAGTACAGGCATCGCCACCAAACACCACTTTCATTTCTTCATCGGGAATATTTTTAGGTGCCAACGACTGCGTCAACCACTCATAACCTGGTGCATAGACATTGCTCAAGGTGCCAAAAGGCGTGTTATCGTTTGTTTTCAAACCGCGCTCTTGAATCAACATGCGTTGCTCATGGCTATACGGCGTGCCTTCCATTTCACTTTCAACGAAATATTGGCGAATTTGCGGGCGAATTTTGAGCAGTATATATCTAAAATGTCCAAGCAGCGGATAATTACGCAGTATATTAGAATGGCGTTGTAACACATCGTACAGCCCAAGCAAAAACAAGGGAATTAAAAAGAACAGCGCATAAAGCGCATGAGGACGAAAAATACCGGCAAAACAAACAAACAAAATAACCGTGGCAGAAATAAGAAAGAAATACTTACGTACCGTCATAAAATCACTCCAATGAAAACGAAGATCCACACCCACATGTTGTCACCGCATTCGGATTACGAATAACAAACTGCGAGCCATTTAAATCTTCTTTATAGTCAATCTCAGCATTGTCTAAATATTGCATGCTCATCGCATCAATTAATAGCGTAACACCATTTTTTTCGACGAAAAAATCATCATCATTCACCTCTTCATCAAAGGTAAACCCATATTGAAACCCAGAACACCCACCACCGGTAATAAACACGCGTAGCTTGAGATTATCATTTTCTTCTTCGGTAATTAACTCTAAAACTTTATTGGCAGCAGCATCGGAGAAAACAAGCAGCTCGTCCTCTTCAGCGTCTTCACCCTCAGAAATAACACTCACCTTGCTCTGGACAAGGTCGTCAGCAACACGCTCAACTTCATTGTCACTTTTTTCTGCATCACCAGGGGCCCAACGGGTTACAAGCTTATCTTTAGACATGTTTTTATTCCAACAGTAAAATTTCAGCAATTATAGCACGCTTCCGCAAAAAAAATTGCTTGGTAATTAACCCACAATCGTCAATAATACCCCTCATGCATTACTTTAAAGAATTACTCGACATCCTGCTCCACCTCAACGTCCACTTGGCGAGCTTAATCGCGCAATTTGGCTTGTGGTCATACGGCTTATTATTTCTGGTCATCTTCGCCGAAACCGGCCTAGTGGTCACGCCCTTCCTCCCCGGCGATTCACTGCTGTTTGCAACCGGCGCCATAGCCAGCATCAGCATATTAAACATTCACCTACTCGTTATTTTATTGATGTTCGCCGCCATCACCGGCAACTCCGTCAATTACGCCATCGGCTACTGGCTGGGGCCAAAAGTTTTCCATGCACCCAAGTCCCGCTGGTTCAACCCTCATTACCTGCACCAAGCCCACGCGTTTTATCTGAAATACGGTGGCCGCGCCCTTATCCTTGCCCGCTTTATCCCTATTGTGCGTACATTCGCACCTTTTACTGCCGGCATTGCCCGCATGAATTTTTGGCGCTTTCAACTCTTCAACCTCATTGGCTCAATCGCTTGGGTAGCTCTATTTTTATATCTAGGCTACTTATTCGGCAATACGGCACTGATTAAAAACAATTTCAGCTATGTTATTTTAGCCGTCATCGTCCTCTCACTATTGGCCCCTTTAATAGAGTGGCTCAAACACCGTAGGAGCAAAGCCTAATGTTATGGGTCGTTGCCTTACACGTCATTTTTGTGGTCACCTTATTTGCTGCCGTTTTCTATTTACCCCGTTTATTCGTCTACCATGCTCTGTGTACAGAGCCTAGCCAAAGCGAACAATACAAAATTATGGAGCGCCGTTTATTTCGCGGCATATTGGTGCCCAGCGCTGTGTTGGTCGGGCTGAGTGGCTTTTGGTTATTATATGGTTTTGGCTGGGCGCAACAGCCCCACATCATGTGGCTACACATCAAGCTAATACTGGTGTTAGGGCTTTATATTTACATGGGGGTTTGCTGGAAATACTTGCATGACTTCAAACATGATAAAAACAAACACAGCCATGTGTTTTATCGCTGGTTTAATGAAATACCTAGCGTGCTCTTAATAATCATTGTTATTCTGGCGATTGTGAAGCCATTTTGAGCAAATTGACGCTTAGCGAATACAGCCACGCATAAAAAAGCGAAGTAAAACCTCGGTAAAACTTATCCAGCTCTTACTTCGCTTCAACTTCATCGCATAAAGACGGAGTAGCTAAACCCTCGCCCCATGCTGAACCCGCTGCATTAAACTGGTTGTATACTGCTGGCACACCGCTTTAGCGCGATCAAACCAACTCGCAACATACATTTTACGCATTTCAATAAAGTACAAATACGAGGCTTCAACAAAACTCATTGATTCAAGGTCAATCTCTGGCAAGCCACATTCATCAGCATTAAACGCCTCATCTGTCACCTGCGCCAAATATTGGCCAGCTTGAATGTAATGGTCGTGATAGGGTTGGCGTAAATCCACCCCCAAGAAAGTCTGCTCTTGGCTCATACGACGCGCAAGCAGACAATTAAGGTAAGCCAACATATAATTGGCCATATTTTTCTCTTCAGATGGTGCATGCTGACAGTGCGACACTTTCTCGTAGCAGGCCATGGCTTCTTCCACTCTATTTTCCCGCCATAACTCATTAGCTTTAAAAATATGCTTATTCACGTAAAATCCTCCTCTGCGCGTGAGCTTTGTTGTCGAGATTTGCAAGGCGGTCACTTATAAATATAAATCCGTTTACTTATATAAGAACCATCTCCACAAACCAGTCCACAACTTTACGCCTTTAAAGCAAAACTACTAGTAAGAAATAGCGCTGTACTGCGCCAGGGTGCGACATATGGCGCCATGGGTATACCCTTGGGTCCATGCAAAGGCAAAAACAACAACGCCACTCAGGTGAGTGGCGTTAATATCAATAAAACATTGGCCGCGAACTAAGCGCTGTCTTGCATACTTTCAAACAGCATATCATCATCGTCAGATTTCTTATGGCGATGCTTAATACTGCCCTCATGAACCAAAACCATCGCCACTAATTGCGCTAAAGATTTAGCCTGCATTTTTTCCATAATTTTTGCGCGGTGCAATTCCACCGTCTTTGAAGAAATGCCTAGCTCATAAGCCGTCACTTTATTAAGGTTACCCTTAATAACGCATTGCATCACTTCATATTCACGCGGCGTAAGCTTGTTAATTCGCTCAGAAATCTCGTCACGCTCTTGTGCCACTTTGCGACGTTCGGCGTCAATATCAATTGCGTTTTGAATGCTGTCCAGCAAGGTTTGATCATTAAAAGGTTTAGTTAAAAATTCTACCGCACCTGATTTCATCGCGCGTGTAGCCATAGGCACGTCGCCATGGCCAGTAATAAAAATAATGGGGATATTAATTTTGCGCTTGCGTAATTGCTCTTGTAATTCCAAGCCACTCATTTCTGGCATTCGAACATCCAACAATAAACAACCTGCCCGGGCGGGGTCATAACTTTCTAAAAATTTACGCGCACTAGAAAAAGTTTCAATATTCAAACTTACTGATTCGATCAAAAAACGAATCGACTCACACATCGCCTCGTCATCATCAACATAAAAAACAGTTGTTACCGCCTCCTCTGGGGGGGCTTCAACTTCTAACTCTTCAATTTTATTGGCTTCGCTCATTAATACACCTTATAAAGATAAATAGACGATTTGGCACAACTTTTAACCAAAATGGGTGGTTATTATAACCCTATCGCCACATTAGTCTACATTAGATATAATACCTGTCTTACATAACCCCTATATCCATAATCGAGGTAAACATGAACCACGCCGCTGCTACCAAACAAGACAACAACATAGATAATGAAGCTTTATTTGCAGAAGCCAAGCAACACATTCCCGGAGGCGTGAATTCGCCCGTGCGCAGCTTTGCCTCCGTAGGCGGCACGCCCATCTTTATGCAGCGCGGCAAAGGGGCATACTTATATGATGTTAATAACAAAGCCTACATCGATTACATCTGCTCATGGGGGCCCTTATTATTAGGCCACGCCTATCCTGCCGTTATTGAGCAAGTGCAAGCCGCTTGCCAAAATGGCTTGGGCTTTGGCACGGTCACCACGCTAGAAACCAGCATGGCAGAAAAAATAACCCAGCTTATGCCCAACCTTGAGCTCGTGCGTATGGTCAACTCAGGCACCGAAGCCACCATGAGCGCCATTCGACTGGCGCGCGGCTATACCCAGCGCGATAAAATCATCAAATTCGAAGGCTGCTATCACGGCCACAGCGACGCCCTCTTAGTCAAAGCCGGCTCAGGCGCCCTCACATTAGGCATACCCAGCTCGCCTGGCGTGCCCGCCGATTTAGTACAACACACCCTGAGCGCCACCTTTAACGATTTAGACAGCGTGCAGCATTGGTTTGAACAATACCCCAAAAACATTGCCGCCATCATAGTGGAGCCGGTTGCCGGAAACATGAATTTCGTTCCCGGCGACAAAGCCTTTTTACAAGGCTTACGCGATTTATGTGACCAATACGGCGCCGTGTTAATTTTTGACGAAGTCATGAGTGGCTTTCGCATCACCACCGGCGGGGCGCAAAATCACTACCAAATTAAGCCCGACTTAACCTGCCTGGGCAAAGTCATTGGCGGTGGCTTGCCTGTTGGCGCCTTTGGTGGTCGTCGTGACATCATGGAACACATGGCCCCATTAGGTTCCGTTTACCAAGCCGGCACCTTATCGGGCAACCCCATCGCCATGACATCAGGCTTAGCCACTTTAAATGAAATAAGCCAACCCGGCTTTCAAGAAGAAGTCAGCCGCATCACTCACAAACTCACCAACGGCTTGCAGCAGCTGGCCAACCAAGCCGGCATCCCCTTCCTGAGCCATAATCTCTACAGCATGTTCGGCATGTTTTTCACCCCAGCAGAAACCATCACCTCCTATGCGCAAGTGATGCAATGCAATCAAGAACACTTCAAACAATTCTTTCACCACCTGTTAGATTTAGGCGTCTACCTCGCCCCATCAGCCTTCGAAACAGGCTTCACCTCCATAGCCCACACCGATGCCGTCATTGATGAAACCTTAACCAAAGCTGAGACCGCTTTCAACCGGATGCGCACCTAATGACGACCACAGAACTCATAAAAAACCTACAAAATGCCGATTTGTTTGACCATAACATCACGCAATTTAGCGTCTTAGAAACACATTGCTCCTACGTCTTGCTCACCGGCGAGTATGCTTACAAAATTAAAAAATCAGTCGACTTTGGTTTTTTAAACTACAGCAGCCTAGAAAAGCGCCAGCACTACTGCCGCGAAGAGCTACGGCGCAACCAGCTGCTAGCCGGCGAGGTGTACCTAGACGTTATGCCCATCTACGGCAGCTCACAGCAACCCAGCCTAAAGCCCGCAGGCGAACCCATAGAATACATGGTGAAAATGCGTGAATTCGCGCAAGATAATTTATTAAGCCATCTACAACAACAAAATAAACTTAACGTTAGGCTCATCGATAACTTAGCCAAAAATTTAGTCGAATTTCACCAAGCAGCCCCAGACGTGCCGCATGAAAATCCCATTGGTAGCAGCGCCCATGCCCAGCAGCAAGCACTCGATAATTTCACGCAAGCCCAGCCTTTGTTAAGCCAGCCCGATGATCTAACCGAGCTGGCTGACATCAAACAACAGACTCAAACCCTCTACGAACGCATAGCCCCCGCCATCGATTTGCGCAAGCAACAAGGCTTTGTGCGCCAATGTCATGGCGATGTACATTTAAATAATATTGTCCTAATCAACGATGAGCCCATTATTTTTGACTGCATTGATTTTAACCACGACTTTTGCTGGACCGACACGATGGCAGACTTAGCGTTCATCACCATGGACCTAGACGAAGTGGGCGAGCACGCCCTTAGCTGGCGTTTATTAAACACCTATTTGGGTTTAAGCGGCGACTACCAAGGCCTCAGTGTATTACCCTACTTTCAAGCCTACCGCGCCATGGTGCGCGCCAAAATTGCCCTCTTTACACAAATGCAAAGTGACGATACCCAGGTGCGTGACAATCAATACCAGCGTTATAAAGGCTGCGTAGCGCAAGCCAAACGCTACCTAACCCCAAAACCCACCCGTCTAATCATTATGTGTGGCGTGAGCGCCAGCGGTAAAAGCACCCTCAGCAAACAATTAGCCCCACGCTTAGACCTCATTCGCATCACCTCCGACTACGAACGCAAACGTGCCGCCAACATCGCCCTTGAAACCGATTGCACCGCCACGCTCAATACCGGCTTATATCAAGCGAGCCAGACCGAGCACACCTATCAAGCCCTGCAACAGCAAGCCAACAAAGTGCTAACAAACGGATACCGTGTTTTAATCGACGCCACTTGTCTCAAGCAACAGCAGCGTGAACGATTTATTACCCTAGCCCAGCAGCTCTCGCTGCCTTGTGCCATCGTCTACTGCCACGCAGCACAAACCCAACTACACGAATGGTTAACCGAGCGACGCCAGGCTGGAAATGACGCCTCAGAAGCCACCGCAGAAGTGCTCACAGCCCAATTAAACGAATTTGAAGTACCCACATCCAGCCAAACCGTGCCATGTATAGAAATAAATACTGCAAATTCTCTGGACTTTGGTAGAATAATTGCCAGCTTACAGCAAACATCACCAATCTAAGGATTAACTCATTGGGCTTTATTAGCAAAATCACCACCTACTTTAGCAAAGACAACGCCAAAAATAACGCGTCAGACAGCCAAATTCATTTTGCCCAAGGCGTCGATTTTCATATCGACCCCAAACGGATCAGCCGCAACGTGCGCAAAATTGTCACGCGGCTTAATCAAGCCAACTATGAAGCTTATCTCGTTGGAGGCGGTGTCCGCGACTTATTATTAGACAAAGAGCCCAAAGATTTCGACATTGCCACCAGCGCTACGCCTGAGCAAGTGCGCCATGAATTTCGCAATTGCCGCATTATTGGCCGCCGCTTTAAACTAGCTCATGTGTATTTTAAAGATGAAATTATTGAAGTTGCCACTTTTCGCAGCAACCACGAAAAACAAACTGATGCCCACGTTTCAGACCACGGCATGGTCTTACGCGACAACGTTTACGGCAATCTTGAAGATGATTCCTGGCG
>JAWUVP010000064.1:0-29046 GCA_034112285.1 Gammaproteobacteria bacterium | reverse complement strand
CGTCAACAACAATGGCGAGAGCTCATGAGCGAACAACAAGCCCAGATGGCCGAGCAAATGCAAATGATGAATCAACAAATCGCTCAACTACAACATCAATTTGCCTTACAAGCCCAAGCCGCACACACCCCGCCGCCAGCAGCTCAGCCAACCCAAAAAGAAAATGAGCCCGCCGATTACAGCGCCCCACATCAACCTTGGTGGAAAATCATCATGCACAAAGCCAATAATTAAGTGCTAAGCGCTTCACCCATCGTACTTGCCAGCAGCAATGCTGGCAAACTAGCCGAATTCCAACAGCTATTTGCCGGCCATGCCAACATCATTGCACAAAGTGAATTCAACATACCCAACGCTGACGAAACAGGCCAAACCTTCGTCGAAAACGCCCTACTCAAAGCCCGCAACGCTGCCGCCATTGCCAACATGCCCACCATCGCCGACGACTCAGGCATCGTGGTCAACGCATTAGAAGGCAGGCCCGGCATCTACTCGGCCCGCTATGCAGGCGAGCAGGCAACAGCCACGACAAACGTAGACAAACTTTTACACGATTTAACCGGAGTACCCCCAGGCGAAAGACAAGCCCATTTTCACTGCACACTCGTCTACCTGCGCCACGCAACCGACCCAGAACCCATAATCGCCAGCGCCAATTGGTATGGAGAAATCCTGGATGCAAGGCAAGGCGAAGCCGGCTTCGGCTATGATCCTATTTTCTATGTGGAAAGTGAAAACTGCACCGCAGCCGAATTAGATAAAACCCGCAAAAATGTTTTAAGCCACCGCGGGCAGGCGTTACAGAAATTATTTGGATTGCTAATGTCACAAAACGTGTGAGTGTAAAACACCGCTAGGCCTGTGAGCATTTTTCCAGCCCAACCTCAAAAGCTAAAAAGCTAGCGCAAAAGGTGCTCTAGCCCATACACCAACTCATTCAATTGCCCCGCTTGCTCACATGCCAAACAAACCCCCGGCATATAGGCTTCACGGTTAAAGCTATCATGGCGAATGGTCAGCAGCTCACCCTCGCTACCAAACAACACCTCTTGATGCGCCAGCAAACCCGGTAAACGCACCGCATGAATAGGCACGTCATTTAAATTAGCGCCACGTGCACCGGCGAGCATTTCATCGCCACCATGGCGTTGGTTAGCTCGCACGTCACTTAGCATGGCGGCGGTTTTAACAGCCGTGCCAGAGGGCGACTCTTGTTTTTTGTTGTGATGGTATTCAATAATTTCCGCATGTGGGTAAAATTTTGCGGCTTGCTCGGCAAAGCGCATCATTAACACCGCACCAATACAAAAATTAGGCACAATCATACCGCTTACGTTTTTAGCCGCGGCGAGTGCTTGCAACTCACTCACTTGCTCCGCCAGTAACCCACTGCTGCCAATCACGGGGGTCACGCCGGCGTCAATAATCAGTTTGGCATTGGCAAACACCGCTTGGGCACAGGTGAAATCTAACACCACTTGCGGGTTGAGCTCAGCAATGACACGGGCTAGATCATCACCACGCCCCGCGCAACCGGCTAGTGATAAATTATCATGCGCGCTAATGGTAGCCACGGCGGCTTGGCCCATGCGCCCTGCTGCACCATTAATAAGAACTGAAATACTCATAACGACTCCTAGAGAGATGACTGCTTTTTATGCTGCAAGAGCGAAACGATGGTGATGGCAATGATGATTAATACGACTGCAACAGCCATTCCCGCCGTAACCGTTTCACCAAAAACAACTCGCCCCCAAAAAAGCCCCGTCACGGCAACCACGCCACCGACTAAACTATAATAAACCGCGCCGGCCATTTTGAGCAGTTGAAAGAAAATAATATAACCAATAGACGATAACACAATTTCAAGCATCACTGCCATATTGGGCAAGGAGAAGGAATCTAACGGATAGAACTCATGCGTATCAATCACCAACGGCGCCAACACCACCGCCGAAGCAATCAGCATGCCAGCAGCAAGCGACAATGACGAGCTACCACTTGGCCTGTCATGCACACTATATAAAGCGCAGGCCGCAAAAAATAACGGGCTTAATAAAGTAATCAATGACCATTTCACCGTGTGCCCGTGTGGCAAAGCCCAACCCGCGCCAATAATCATAAAAATACCCACCACCCCAATTAGCACGCCGCCCACTCGCCCAAGCTGCCAGCGCTCTTGACCGGCTAACAAGGCCAAAGGGTACATAATAATCGGCACAGTATTCACAATCACTGCCAACATGCCCGCCGGCAAATGTGAAGCAGCAAAATACATATTGGTGTTGGGCAAGGCAATGCCTAACACGCCCGCAATGAGGTAATAACGAATTTGATGCGGCGCCAGCTTTAAGCCACCTTCTTTAATAAAGCACATCGCCAACAACACGATGGCGGGCCCAAGCGATTGCCAAAAAGAATAACCCAGCGGCGGCACGCCGTGCGTCATGGCAAAACGTGCAATAGAATAGCCCGAGCCCCAAATGACGCCTAGTAAAAGCAGTAAAATTATTGATAAAGTGAGTTTGTTTTGCATCTTGTGCCTTGGCTTAGAGTGGGCTTATTTTAAAAAAGCGGCCACACCGGTTAAAAACATTTGCACTGCCAAGGTGGTTAAAATCATCCCCATCAATCTTTCCACGGCAATCAAGCCTCTATCACGCAAGACGCGGCGCAAAGGTTCAGACATTAACAAAATGGCCGTGCCCGCTAAAGAGGCGCAGGTCACCGCGGCCAATACCGTTAAAGAATGCGTTCCCGGCGTGGTAGCAAACAACACCACAGTGGCCAGCGACGAAGGCCCGGCAATCAGGGGAATGGCCATGGGCACAATAAACGGCTCGCCATAGGGTAGCTTGGCGTCGTTATCATGGTTGGGGAAAATCATTTTAATAGCAATTAAGAACAAAATAATCCCGCCAGCAATCCGCAAAGCCTCTTCACTTAGCCCCAAGCCATGCATAATGAATTTGCCCGAGAATAAAAACAACACCAAAATAATATAAGCAATAAACGACTCACGCAGCAGAATCCAAATGCGACGCTTGGGCTCAATGTTTTTTAACAAAGCAAGAAACAACGGCACGTTGCCCATGGGGTCCATAACGAGAATTAAGGTGATAGTGGCGGTATAAATAGTCATGCGGGTATTGTAACGAGTTTTTTATACAAAGCAAAACCTTGTCCTTAATTTGTCATACAAATTCGCTACATTATCGAGCAAGTCTAACGCACAAAATTAATAAGGTTTAAATCTGTGAAAATATTTATAACAGCACTAACATTACTTTTCAGCCTAGCTTGCAGCGCCACCCCCATCAACGTGCCATTACAAAACCAAGAAGCGGCCAGCAGCACGCTTTATGTTTACCCCTCGTTAGCACAATCTGCGCATGTTAATGATTATTTCAAAGCCCAAGGTTGCAGCAACCCTAGCGCACCTTATTACAGCTGCGCCATTCCAGCCCAGGCACTCACCAGCCTTGCGGTCAATGATTTGCCACATTTCAATACCAGAATATTTTGTGTTTCAAAAAATGCACCTTCAGGTGATTTTCAAGATTGCGCCCCTGATGCTTGCCAATTTAGTGTGAATGGTACGCAGATTCATCAAGATGGTGGTAATTGTGCAGGCATTAGCTTAAGCGATTCACTACAAAATGCAGCGAGTTCGGGACAAAACGCGCCAGAAATAGTGGTTAAAACACCTTAGAGCTCGAGAGTCTCGTCATCATTAATCCTACTCATGACCCGAGGTGGCGGCTCAATAGCTTCCGTTGGCATAAACCAACCCGCCCAGCCCAAAAAAAGCCTCGGTAACATCGCAAAAAAAGTAATGATAAAAGCGAAAGCATAGACCGCTTGATAAGCCGTATGATCACCGTCTAAAGGTTTATCCGGCGGGCTGTAACCCTCCTTCGCCGACACCAACCTAGCAAGGGCTTCAGCAAAAAAGTAACCAATCACTGCCGCACCAGGGAACGCCAAGCTATGAACAAATGCACTTTGGCGCACAGACAGGCCAAAGTCGCGTCCCTCTTGTGCTGTGAACGTTTTAACACCCGACTTGCACCGCCTTATGTTATTATCACCAAACGAGCTAAACACCATACTCCCCGTCATAAATAACACTGCTAACCCCAAGCCAGAGCAAACCATAATTTGCTCTTTTATTGACTTCCCATCAGCAACCCGTTGCGTAATCAATGAATATTTTTCATCAAACAGCCCCGCCAGCAAAGGAATAAATTTAAGACCGCCGTACAAGCCGGCGCAGAGCTTCATGAACTTGGGATAATTGTTACCCTTGCCCAGTAAATAAAAAAACTTATAAGGCGCCATAAGTAATGGCAGCAGGATCACTATACTTAACCACTGTTCTGGCACCTGCTCGCAAGCGCCATAATTTTGGTCGGAAATAATATTGCTAACCGAACCGTACGTTGCCAAGCCAACAGCGGCGGCACGTGTTCCCGTTCCTAACACGCTGCTCAAGATGCTTAAACAATCGTTTATCTTTTCATTTGTGGCTAGCCCATATATGCATCGTAGCATGTTACTGGCATTACGAATTCCTGCTTCAATCTGCTGACGCTCTTCACTCTCCGAATCCTCTAACGATAACTTTTCATCATAAAACTGTTCCATTCTTTCGACAGTGGCCCGCATTTCTTCGGCATTCACCACCGTCACCAGCAACGCACCCACATACAAAAACGTCCAATCATTTTTTTGGGTATAACAGCCTATGGTTTTATTTTCATTCTCCAAAATATGCAGTACTTTTTGCAAGGTGTGCACATTGATGATGTTGGTGCCAAACTCATATAAGAAAGAAATAATTGATCTTGCACTTGCAGAATGGAGTAAAGCATAGCTAAAACAGCGCGCGAGCCTAAGCCCCAACTCTAAATTTTCCAGGGAAGTTGAAGAGCTGTCTGAGTCAATTAAGGGGGTAAGTTCATTGTATGCCATAATGCTAAATCATGTTGTAAGTTACAAAACAGTATAGCCATGAAACGTTAGCTAAACCTTAAGAGTTAACAAACCTACAATAAATTTAACAACCAAGGCCGCAAGACCTCTTTAAGCACCACAATCGCCAACACTGTGCCCGCCACAATGAGCAGAACCGGTATATCCCAAGTGCGCAACACCAAACCAATCGCAATGCCCACTGCCGGTGGATGCTCGCTTGATAGCAACAGCATAAGAATCATGGCCAACATGGCCGTTAGCGCGCTAATGACCACATCTAAGTTAGCAAACTGGCAGTGGAATCCTTCGCAATGCCCCAGATATTCCAGTGCTGCACTACCAATAACGCCCATGACAAGGCCAATAAAATAACTCGACATAATGCGACGTGAACGCGCCATGGCGGAATCGTGTGCCACAAAAACAAGAAAAGCCGTTGCGCCTAGTGAAGTGGCGCCAATGGCACTTAAGGCTTCATCGGCATTGGTGTAGTATTTAATGGCAAACATAAAGCCAAGCATAACAGTAAACACGATCAGCGACTGCCAGAGAATATGCCAATTTTGGGTTGCAGTGCGACGATATCTAAATTTCATGGGCTGATTATACTGAAATAGATTAATTAGTGTAGCGCAGATACGTCTTGGCTGCAGGTTAGCGCAATGAATGCCACTTTTTCAAGGCATGCAGTAACAATCGCTCAATGGAGTATCGAATAAGGGGCCGGTGCTGGTTTAGTTATATTTTGTACACTTTATTTTAAAGTAGTGCCTAGCTACATTGTTAATTTTTCATTAACAATTCAATGATAAAATCATCAAAATTCATAAAAATAAAAATAAGAGAAATCGGTATGTTATTCCAGTGCGATACAGATAGATGCATACATCATCTGAGAGAAGATAAACAAAATTTTCGTATGAATTGTCCAGGTTGTAACAAACCATTACAAGCAATAAATGGCCAAGACAGCTGTGCACGTTCCTACTGCACTAATTATCACCCCGCTGCAACAAATCTTTGCCCCACTCACTCTGCTAGCAAACGTGAACATAACGACGCTCTTCAAGAAGGATGGCGCTCGATGAAACCTAGATTTTCAAAAAGAATCCCTTTTGTAGACTCATTCAGTGAGAAGCTTACCCCTATTCAATTTCATGGCAGATGTTACCCCGTCAGTTTACACGATCTCTCTATAATACAATATGTCCAAGAACCCATATCCATGGCATCACTGAACATTAAGGGCAAACCCTTGTTTACTTTTGGTGAATCACCTGGATACGACTCAGAAGACAGAAGTGATGCAATAGAGGCTCTAGAAAAATTAAAGACTCTGGGTGTTAAATCAATTCTTTGCGTAGATACTAAGCGGGCTCTCAACACACATGGTTTAAGGCCAATAGCGCAAACAGAAACGCTACCAGAATTGTATAGGCTGCTTGGACTCAATGTCTATTTTGAACATAAAGGTATTCATTTTCATCTGGCCGATGGGGCCGAAGTGGCGTCCTCACCTATGCCAAAATCAGACACAAAAAAACTTATCGAACTGCTAATAGAGCACCATGTTTTTGGTACCGCTATAGATAATCATCCCGAAAAAATGCGCTTATCACCGGTAATTAATTATCTAAAAAATGAGCTGTTACCGACGTTTCCTCTTGACCAGCGAGAACGGATGCTACGTGAAGCCACCTTTGTCCCTGACGGTAGTCAAATAAAAGCCTATATAGGTGCAATGTTAGAGGCATTAGAGCAAGGTGGCGTCTATCTACATTGCGCCTCTGGCCAAGGTAGAACCGGCTTCTATGTTCTTTTATTTGTCATGTATTTAACAAACTGTACTTTTAAAGAAGCACTACATTTTATGGGAATACAATATGGTTGCTGCCATAGTGAAATTGAAGATTATTACAGCATCGGTCAAGACCATGAGCAGCTTATTGATTTAATTAGATGAACCAGTACGCAGCGGTGATACGACAAGCTATTTTTTAGATGCCTTAGTAATTAATTTCATACTCAACACAAACAATGCCAACGCCGCCCCTGCAAGCAGCAAAAAATAGCGCTGCAAATGCCAGCCATGACCCAGCAGCGCAACGGTTAAGTAGCCTACTAACCATGCGCCATGAGTAAGGGAAAAATTTGCGGCAAACATCGTGGCGCGGTTTTGCGCGTTGGCAAACTGATTCACAATCACCCCCAGCAAACCCTCAATGGCAATAGTGCCCACTCCCAAGCTAAACCACGCAAGGTATAAGTCTTGCCAAGTATGCGCCCAGCTAGCGACAAAAAAAGTGGCGATTAACCACAGCGCGCCAAATTGCATTAGCCTTTGCTCACTAAAACGTTGCCGCAAACGCGGCATAAATAAAGCAAAACCAATGGAACCTAAACCAAACATAAACATTGCCATCGCAGTGGCAGATTTGCTTTGCCCAAAATGCCCATGAATAAAGCCCACGCTGTTCACATAAACCGTTGCCCCAGCTAAGGTAGAAATTAAAATTAACGCCAGGCAAGCCAATAACCTGCGGTTACCCAAGTACTGGGTGATACCACTATAAACATGCACACCCGAGGTTTTTATCTTTGCCAGCACGCTAGGAAACGTCACCGGCAAAATACTAAGCGCGGCCAAGAAGTACATTAAGGCATTAATATAGAACAGCCCACGAAAGCTGATCACCAGCAATAGCAAAGCGCATAGCGCGGGGCTAAGCAGGGTTTCTATATTATAAGTAATGCGCGTTAAAATTAACGCCTGGCTATACACCGCCTCATCGGGCAGCATTTCCGGAATCACCGCTTGATACAAGGGCGTGTAACCGGCGGAGCAAATATTAATTAACACCACCCACAAATACACTTGCCAAACATGGGTTAACCACGGCATAGCGCACAATAAGCCCAGGCGAATAACATCCATGCTAATAAAAAAAAGTTTGCGTGGTATACGCGCTGCAAAATGTCCCCAAACCGGCCCCATAATAATATAAGCCAACATATTTAAGGTTAACACCACACCCAACACCCTGCCCACATTGCCCGGCGCCAAATGGTAAGCAAAAAAAGCTAGCGCAACGCGGCCAATACCGGAGCCTAACAGCGAAAGGCTGCGGCTGTAAAATAAGTGTCGGAAATTTTTATCGCTTAAAGACTGTAATAAACTCATAGGTAATGTAAATTATTTTGTAAACTAAAACCCTGCAAGGGTTCGGAATAATTTTTCCCCAACGCCATCACTTTAAATTTTTCACCCATTTCAGTGGGCAAGGTTAATTTTTTAATTTGTTGCGCTTGATTAAATTCATCAATGCGGTCTAACTCATTAGCATCAGCGAGCTCCAACATACGGTTTGACAGCAAAAACATCGATTGTGAACAATAGCCCAACACACCAAAATCTGCGGCATTAGCCCCTTCGGCTACGGCGGTGAAATCCACATGTGTGGTAATGTCTTGCAAGCCCACCAACGTTAACGCGTCATTATGCGCTCGATGCTGATAAAAACATTGCAAGGTGCCTGCATGGCGTTGCGGATGATAATATTCACGGCGCGGGTAACCATAATCAATAATCAACACCACGCCCTGGTGCAAGCACGCAGACAAGGCTTGCCACCAAGGCGGCATCAATAAATTCACTTCGCTTTGGTAACCCGTTTGAAGTTGCAACTCTGTTTGTAAGTGATTAACGTGCGACTCAAACTGAGGCGAGAGATCAAACGATTGGGTCAGCTGCAGGGCATCATCTTGAATTTCAACATACGTTTGGGCAATGCCGGCCTCGCAAATGTTAAACAACTCCACCGCAAACGCATCCAGCACTTCGTTGGCCAACACCACCGCGCTTAAAGGCTCGGCAGGCAGGCTATCTAACCACACCACACGTGTCTGCAAGTGTGGGCAGCTCGCCGCGATGGTTTGTTCCTGACGCTGACGCAAATCGGCACTAACTTCTAAAATGTAATAATGCGTTGGCAATTGTTTCAAACATTCTAGGTGCAGCAAAATATCCGCCGCCATGGTGCCTTTACCCGCACCAAATTCCAAAATATTGGGCTCGTCTAAATGCGCAAAAACTTGTGCGCACTGCTCCGCCAACGCATAAGAAAACAACGGTGAAATTTCAGGCGCGGTGATAAAATCACCCTGCGGGCCAATTTTATGCTTGCCCGCACTGTAATAGCCCAGCCCTGGGGCATACAAGGCTTGGTGCATAAACTCGGCAAAGCTAATGCGCCCACCGGCAGCAATAATTTGTTGTTTAATTTGCGCCGTCAACTCAGCACTAATTTGCTGCGCAAGGGCATCGGGTTCAGGTAAATCTAAGGGGATAGCAGTCATAATTAGGGGCAATATGTCACAGAAAATTCATTTAACTCAGCGACAGTAACCGCCTCTAAGCTGGCGAGAGTGTTGGCAATGCTCGGCTGCAAGCCTTGATAAATATATTTGGCAATATTTTCAGAGGTCGGATTAAGCTCAGTAAAAGGCGCCACCTCGTTAATATAAACATGATCCAACGATTCGCACACCTTAGTGAGTAACAACTTCACCTCATAATAGTCAATCGCGTAGCCTTGTTCCACTTCGGGTGCTTTAATCACCACTTCAACATTGAAATTATGGCCATGAATATTGGCGCAGGCGCCTTGAAAGTCACGCAATGCGCGCGCAGCGGAAAAAGAATGCTTAATATTTAATAGGAAATGTGCCACCAATAACGCGCTTAAAAGTCACGCCATAATTCGGTATTGCTCGCTTTTGGCGCATGGCCATCACGTCGGGTAGCAATATCTTCAAAATTGGCCATTTCAGCCACTTGCGAAGCAGAAGGTGTGGGATTATCCTTGCGGACTTTCGCCAAAAACTTATCAGCCGGGCTAACATAGCCCATAGGCTCACCGAGTAGGAATTGAAAGACTTTTTTAAACATAGCGTACATCCTGTGCATTGAAGCGGTTATTTTAGCAACCCTATCGGTGATAGTCTACAGATTCATGTCCCTCCAGAGTGACTAATGCCCAAAAGAAGGATGAAATACGCGATAAACTGTTTCTTATTGGGGGCTCTATACTCGTAGCGAATGTCCACCAATGATTTTTTTGGCCAATATTATCTGAGGGGGAAATGTGTACAATCGGAAAAAATGCTCGAGAAATTTATCTTCTAGTTAATACTCCGCTAAGCTTAATATGCTAAATTTACCAGCAATACAATAATTATTTAATGACCGCCATGCTGTTAACGGTGCTACCCCCAGAGTTAAGTGCTCTGTCACAACAAACCTTATGCCTTTTTACAGCGCTAACGTGCTTAGATATTGAGCCAAAAGACTTGTCGCCTGAAAAAGCAAAAAAGTTCATTTTTCTACATGAAAAAGCCTATGCACAAGAGATGAGAAGTTCAGCCCACAGCTTCAATTATAATGATTTTTATACTCGCCAAATGCATCATGTCATGCACCAGCATTTATGTCAGCTAATGAATCATCTTGACTTAACTAAAATCACATTTTTCAATATTCTCAGTTTAAATTTAGTCCGTTCGGGTTCAATGATTCGTGCAAAAATCAAATTTGAATTCATGCGGGGCGCAGAAACATTATTTTATATTTTTGTTGTTGAATACAGCGTGAGGTTTGAGCTAAAGATAATTTACAAAAACATGCTACCTCAGCCTAAGCCGGTCACTGATTGGCACCTTGAACCAACTGACAACTCCAATTTTTGTGCGCTAACAGAAGTCGTGCTAAGAATCTGCCGAATCTTCGCTAGCGAAGGCACTGTACCCACTGACAGGCTCCATAAGATAAAAGAAACCTACACCGCATTAAGACCAGCAACTAAAGATTATAAACAACTCCAACAATTATGTGGTAAAGAAGCACCTACAGCAAACGATGTGCAAAAACTTATCCAAGACTTAAAGCTAGCCCTTAGAGATAGAAAAGGTTACTTATTTATAAACATCCCCCCCTCCCATTTATGCCTCGCAGCATAAATCAAGATACAAGGCGCACCAGAAGTTCATTCGCTACCAGTATATTTTATCCAGCCGGCTTATGAAAACGGTAGGCATTTGTTGTTAGGGGCCCATACTCTGTTCCTTTAAGGGTTCTCTGCCGGCCATCCAACAGAATATGTAATGTGCCAGCAATATCCAACTTAACACTAGTCAAATGTAGGCAAGGATGTAAACAGCCTAGGTCATATATGTTAAAATAACAAGCGAGTACCGTGTCGAAAAGATTTTAAACTAGGGCAAATAATCGAGCAGTCAAGTTTCACCAAAAAGAGAACCACATGCTCACAGCAGAACAGCTACCCGGCCTGTTTAACAATATGCGCATTGAAGAACAACTTTCATTAAAACCGCCTCCCATCAAACCGTGGCCTTTCATTGCTATCACCACAGACTCATGGTTTGATGCACTAACTCAATACATGTTACACATTGCAAAAGATAATTTAGCAGAACAGATTATTTTAGCTATTTGCGTTAATACCAAGCAGGATTGCAACCTAAGCTATTTGGTTATCTGCGCTACCAAACAGCAAACTAAAGACATTCTGCTATGCTATATTTGTGGTGAGCGGAAGCTCTGCGGATACAATGACCCCATTCCTAAAATGCTTGCCCAAACAGGAAAGGTTAATTGGCAGCCAAATGACATTAAAATCATGCGCTGGGCGGCCCAACAACGCGCAACCTTATATGCTTTTTTGCAGAATTTATTTTTAAAAGAAACCCTACCCAGCCTATGTTTCGCATGGTGCACCCATACATTGCGCACGCCCAGAACCGAGCTTATCTTAAGATATATTGGCGAGGCATATAGACAAAAGGGACTCATGAAACATATTTCATTAAATTTAATTTTGCTTTTAAAAAACCATTACTCTGGCAATCATAAATTAACGTCGCTTACCGTCCATATAGCCACCTACCATTTTTTTCATCCTTTACACCAGGGGGTAGACTTTCCGCAAGAACAGCAAATATTATCCGTGGAGGCGCTACTACAGGCACATGGTTCTGTCGTAGCTCATATTTTAGCCTGCTGGTCTAGTTAACTCATACGCCAGGCTTCAATCCAAACAGTAGGCATTGATTCTTACTAAACCCTAAAGGCCTCCAAAAACAAACCCTTTTCATAATCAAAAGACTTGCGCTATGATACGCCCCTTAGCACTTAAGGAGCACCGCATGAGCAATACTGAAAAAACCCGCATAGAAACCGATAGCATGGGCGAAATTGAAGTCCCGGCTGAACAGTTTTGGGGCGCGCAAACACAGCGCTCACTACACCATTTTTCTATTGGTGAAGAATTAATGCCTTTAGAAATTATTTGGGCTTTTGGCGTTTTGAAAAAAGCCGCAGCCATCACCAACCATGAGCTGGGCAATTTAGACAAAGACAAAGCCAAAATGATTTCCGATGCAGCCGATGAAATCATCAACGGCGAACGCTTCCTTGAGTTTCCTCTGCACGTTTGGCAAACCGGCAGCGGCACCCAATCAAACATGAACACTAATGAAGTGATCGCCAACATTGCCAACCTGGCAGCGGGCGAAGCGCTGGGTTCTAAATCACCGATTCACCCAAACGACCACGTCAACATGTCACAATCCTCTAACGACACCTTCCCTACCGCTATGCACATTGCCGCAGCAGAAAACATTGTGCACAGCTTAATTCCATCTGTAGAAGAGTTGCGTGACGCCTTACACAAGAAAGCGCAAGCTTATAAAGACATTGTGAAAATTGGCCGCACACATTTGCAAGATGCCGTGCCCTTAACGTTGGGCCAAGAATTTTCTGGCTATGTGGCACAACTTGATGCCAACTTAGAACGCTTAGAAGCCATTATGCCTGACTTATACGAATTAGCACTAGGCGGCACCGCAGTGGGTACCGGCATTAATAGCCACCCAGACTTTGCTGATGATGTCGCCAAAAATATTGCCGAGCTAACCGAAATGCCTTTCGTGAGTGCTCCCAATAAATTTGCCGCCTTAGCCGCGCATGATGCTATTGTCATGGCCAGCAGTGCCACTCGCGTATTGGCCGTGTCATTAATGAAAATTGCCAACGATGTTCGCTGGTTAGGTTCTGGCCCGCGCTGTGGTTTGGGCGAATTAACCTTGCCGGCCAATGAGCCCGGTTCGTCTATCATGCCAGGAAAAGTTAACCCCACCCAATGTGAAGCCATGACTATGGTTTGCGCACAGGTAATGGGCAACGACGCCACTGTGGGCTTTGCCGGCTCGCAAGGTAATTTTGAATTGAATGTTTTCAAACCGGTTATGATTTTTAACCTGCTGCAGTCTTGCAACATGCTGGCCGATGCTTGCCATAATTTTTCCGAGTTCTGCGTTGAAGGTTTAGAAGCAAACACCGATAAAATCCATCACTATTTAACCGATTCGCTTATGTTAGTAACCGCCTTAAACCCGGTTATTGGTTACGATAAGGCAGCAAAAATTGCCCACGACGCGCATCAAAACCACACAACCTTAAAAGAAGAAGCGGTAAAATTAGGTTACTTGACGGCGGATGAATTCGACCAACATGTTAAACCTGAAACCATGACGGCTCCCAAAGCAAAATAATGCGACGCATCCCGACGTATCTGCTTATATCATTATTATTTAGCTCGGCAGCTTTTGCTGCCAAGCTAAATGATGTTGATACCGCAGTAAGTTTAGTCACTCAACAAGCCCACGATTACGATGCAAAATTAGCCTCGCTGTTAAAAACCTTAACGCCCACGGAACGCACCGCTCTAGCCCATCGCTTGCAAATAGAAGCCCAAGCCGCCAGCAATCCTTACAGCCTATTATTATATCAACCCAGTTACGTACTACCTTTCTACTACACAGATTCACCCGATCATGCTATTTATAATGGCCAAACACCTGATAATCAAAGCGTAATGAATGCCGAATTTAAAGCCCAGCTTAGCGTGCAAGTCCCGGTGATATTGCATTTATTTTCAGAAAAAAATTCGCTTAACATTGGCTACACGCAAGATTCTTTTTGGCAAGTGTACGCCCAATCACAATATTTTCGTGAAACCAATTACGAACCTGAGTTGTTTTTCAGGCGCGTTGTTAACAGCAATTTAATGCTACAAACCGCCTTTGTGCATCAATCAAATGGCCGAGGCGGCACCTTTGAGCGCAGCTGGAACCGTATTTATGGCGAAGCCGCTTATTCGGGCAGCAACTGGCTGGTTGACTTTAAACCCTGGGTGTTAATCCTCAAAAAGGAAAGCAGTGACGTGCACAATCCTGATATTCAAGATTACTTAGGCAACAGCCGCCTATTACTCTCTTACAAATTTGGTAAAACCACGCTTAGCTTTATGACGCGTAATAATGTGCAAAGCCATTTTAAACACGGCGCCGAACAACTCACCTTCACCTTTCCTTTGCATGGCCACTTTCGCGGATTGGTTTATGCCTGGAGTGGTTATGGACAAAGCTTGATTGAGTACGATCATTATACCAACGCGTTTGCGATTGGTATTGCGTTTAATGATTGGATTTAAGATTGAAATTTTCACTCTACTCGTAGCGAATGAAATTCAGGTGTTTATGGTAACGAAATCAAGCCAGTTCTGAGTAGCGAGTTGCAAAATCATCCCGCTCATTTGAATCAGCACCTGCCATCACTTCGTGTTCTAACGCATTAGTGCCAATGCGATAGGCAATTGCCTGCTTTAATATTGGCATAATATTAATATTTAACATTTCAACATCGTCCCAGTATCGGCCCAAATGATGACAGATTAAATAAACAGGACTAAGATCCGCAAGGTGAAACAAGGCCCTGCTGCTTGCTATACAATCCAAAAGCTTATCACGATTGCTTGCTTCAATGTAACCCAGCATTTCATACAGCCAACAATTACAGCGGAGTTGTTCAGCCAAACCTAAACGAGTATAGATCGCATGGAGTAGCATGTCATGGCCCACTCTGGCAGCAGTGAGCACCATAATATAGAGCGTTTCTTCATAGCTCGATACCGCTTTATTCAGAGATTTTTTGAGAAAAACCTCAACCACCTTCTCCTTATGCTCTAAAAAATGTATTCTAGCTTGCAGATAACTAGCATATAAAAATCTAGCCCCTCGTATCTTCTTTATAGCTTCAGGAGCATCCAACCTTTTTAATACTTTACCCAGAACGCATTCACGAAGTTCCGACTCAGTCCCAGCCGCTAACATTTGTTCTCGCTCATTGTAATATGCCGCATTCGCTACAGACGACAACCAAACAGGATGGCCGCCAATAAATTCCTTAGTCGCTTCACTGTCGTCAAGATTAGTCGAAGCATACATCAGTGGTGCAATTAAAAACCGGTAGCGTTTTTCGGGTAAATCAATCTTTAGCTCATCGTCTATATAACCTTTAAGCGTTACAATGCCTGTCTGCCATACCGCCTTATCCGCAGCTAAAGCAGCATTGGACATATCTTCAAGCAATATTAACAACTGAATCACGTAGTATGTTAAAGATACATCATAAAAATCTTCATATCTGCCCAGAAAATTTTTAGAGAATATTTTTTGATACACCCCACGTTTGTCGGCTTGATAAGCATTATGCAATAATATCGCTTCATCCACATCAAACAAGTAAGTTAAGCGCCTAAAAAATGGCGCCTGCATATAAGCAAGACAGCAAAGAGCAATACTGATGGTGTTACTATTATATTCCGGCCCATACACACCGCTCACTTCAACGGGTGAGCATCCGGTATTAATTTTTTCATCACAAAGGTCCAAGTGATAACGATTTAACCCTAGCGTTTGATGATCACAGCCTTCTTTGAGCATGCCATGCTCCACCAAATGTCTTATAGGATAAAACATTTTTTTCCAGGAATAAAAACTTTTTGCGTTACCATCACGCTTTGTTAGAAAAGTTATAGCATCAAAATCAATTAACGCATAAAATTGCTTATAAAATTTTTCGACTCTACGTATAAAATATTCCTCTAGCTTAAAAAGCTTTGCCCTTGCTTCTAAACCGAACAACGCCCCATGATTTCCGGCAAAAAAATGCTGTAAAATAAAAATAACATTATCGCTGGGCTTTAGATTAAAGCCTTCGGGGACGTATCTCTCTGTGTTTGGATTTAGAACAGAAAAATGCATCTTAATTAAACATCGGAATCGCGTTAAAAACACATCCTCACGACGCAGCAAACTCCCACCCATTCTTACGCCTTATATTTTTTCATGCTACTTTAGCAAAGGATAATTAAGTGGGTATTAAGAACGGATACCATTACAAAATGACCGGCGTGGCGTACGCGCTTTAAAAAAAGTACAAAATACAGCTAGAAAAGTTTTAAATCATGACTTTCCCTCCCGTGTTGTAGTTTCGAGGAGCGTAGCGACGCGCACCCGAGGGCACAGGTCAATCTCTTAAATTCAGCGTTGTCCAGAAGATTGCCGCGTCGCTACGCTCCTCGCAACGACGTACTTTTTTTCAAACGAGCAAATTTAGTAGCGATAGACATTCTCTTACAAACTATACCCATTCCTAGCACCCACCATCACTGCGCTAATTCAACATCCAAATCAAAATCTTCTAACAACGCCAAGTGCGCACCCAAAGCGCCTTTATTTTGATCAATCACTGTGCGACCGCGCTCACCCATGTCGAACCGTTCGTTACTGCTTTGCAATAACTTCACCACGCTAGTCGCCAGCGCATCACTATCTGGCACCGATAAGGTGGCGCCTGCATCCACCAACATTTTGGTGATTTCACTAAAGTTAAACGTTGATGGTCCAATAATCGTTGCCACACCTAACGACGCGGGCTCCAGTAAATTGTGACCGCCATGCTCCACCAAACTGCCGCCTAAAAAGGCAACGTCAATAGCGGCGAAAAACAACATTAGCTCACCCATGGTATCGCCAATAAACACTTGCGTATCTGGCGCACAGGCTTCATGCGCGCTGCGGCGTTGCACCTTGAAACCTTGTTTCACGGCCAGCTGATACACGTCATCAAAACGCTCTGGGTGACGCGGGGTGAGAATTAATAATGCCTCGGGAATTTGGGCCAACACTTGTTGCTGCGCGGCCAAGAGTTGTTCTTCTTCACCAACATGCGTGCTGGCGGCAATCCAAATGGGACGTTGTGAACCTAACATTTTTCGCAGTACTTCGGCTTTTTCTAAAATGCTGGCCGACACTTTCAGCTCGAACTTAATGCTGCCGGTCACCGTTACTTTGGCAGGGTCCATGCCTAACTCAATAAATCTAGCCGCATCGGGCTTGGCATGTGCAGCTAAAACGGCAATGTTGTCGAGCATTTGTTTCGCAACACCTGCAAAACGGTGATAGCCTAGAAAAGATTTTTGCGACAAACGCGCATTGGCCAGCATAACCGGAATATTGTTCTGCTTGCATTGATGTAAAATGTTAGGCCACAGCTCTGTTTCCAGCAACATTAACGCACGCGGCTTGGCACGCTGCAAAAACCGACGCACCACGCTGGGCAAATCGTAGGGAATGTAACAATGATAAACACTATCATCAAAATTAGCCTTCACCCGCGCCGAGCCGGTAGGCGTCATGGTGGTAACTAACACCGGTAAATCAGGATACTGCTGATGCACAGCCTTCACCAATGGCACAGCGGCCATCACTTCACCCACCGACACGGCATGCACCCACAGGCCATGCTGCCATTCTTTGGGAATGTCTTGCAAAGCAAAGCGCTCGTGCCAGCGCTTCCCGTAATCTTTGGCTTTACGTGAGCGCCACCATAGGCGAATAAACACAAACGGAATCAGTAAATAAAACAAACAACTATAAAAAATTCGCATGCCACACCCGCCTTGTTATGATGAGATGAATTATCACAAGATTGCGGGGATTGTTCAACTCTTATATACTGTAACAAATGATGAGCAACAATAATGAATTGGATAGGTAAACTTCTCGGCGGTATTTTTGGCTTTTTGCTCTTTAGAGTTCCTGGCGCCATTTTTGGCGTGATGATTGGCCACATGTTCGATAAAAGCCGAAGTATTAACTGGCTAAACTTAGCCGGCGGCAACCCGCAAACCCAGCAACACTTCTTTAATGCCACGTTTTCGGCCATGGGTCATGTGGCTAAAGCCGATGGCCGTATTTCAGAGCGTGAAATTCAGCTAGCCCGCTCTGTCATGCAGCGCATGGGCTTGCAAGGTGAGCGCAAGCTAGAAGCCATGCGCCAATTTAACCTGGGCAAAGATGAGCACTTTCATCTTGATACGGTGTTAGATCAATTACACCAAGTTTGCCAACATCACCATTTATTGAAAATGTTTCTTGAGCTACAAGTTCAAACGGCTTATGTTGATGGCACCCCCACCACTCGCATTAAAAATTTATTGCAACACATCAGCCAGCGCCTGGGCCTTGGGGCCATTGATTTTGCACAAATTGAAAATATGTTTTATGGCCGCTGGCAGCAGCAATCGTCCTCTTCACACTCACAATACCAGCACCAACATCAGCACCGCCAAGCCTATCAACAGCCGCGCAGCAACATAGCTGATGCTTACACCCTGCTGGGTACCAAAAGCTCTGCCAGTGATGCCGAAGTAAAACTCGCTTACCGCCGTAAAATGAATGAAAACCATCCCGACAAATTGATGTCTAAAGGGCTGCCAAAAGAAATGATTGAGCTAGCCACCGAAAAAACCCAGAAAATCAAAGCCGCTTATGAGCAAATTAAAGCCGCAAGAAAATAACACTTATGATCTTGAGGTGCGATGGGGATATGCTACCATACCCCCATGAAACACATAATCGCTCCCTCCATTCTCGCTGCCGACTTTGCCCGTTTAGGTGAAGAAGTGCAAAATGTATTAACTGCTGGTGCCAACTGGGTGCATATTGACGTGATGGACAATCACTTTGTTCCCAACCTCACCATGGGGCCGCACGTGGTAGAAGCTTTGAGCAATTTTGGCATTAACGCCCCGCTTGATGTGCATTTAATGATTTCGCCCGTCGCCGACATGATCAAACCCTTTGCCGACGCAGGCGCCGATTACATCACCTTTCATGTTGACGCAGTGGATGATATCCCCGCCACGATAAAACTCATTCGCAGCCATAATTGCAAACCTGGCGTGGTATTTAACCCTGATGTGCCATTGGGTGATTTAGCTGATTACTTATCCACCATTGATTTAGTCTTAATAATGTCGGTTCAAGCTGGCTTTGGCGGCCAAAGCTTTATGCCAGAAGTGCTAGATAAAGTGCGCACCGTGCGCAGCCTAATTGATGCCAGCGGACAAAGCATCCGCTTGCAAATTGATGGCGGCATTAACCTGCAAACTATCGCCCAAGCCGCCGAAGCGGGCGCCGATACGTTTGTGGTGGGCTCTGCAATTTTCAAAACTGACGATTATGCCAGCATTATTGCCGCCTTGCGCCGAGCAATGGGCTAATCATTCAGCTAAATGTATTAAATATTTGAGTCTATTTTTGTGTAAATTTAAAGTCAGACTTTAAATTTACACAAAAATCACACACTGAACCGCTTGCCCTGCTCAACTATCAAGATTTTTTATTGAGAAATCCGCAAAACAAGCCGCCGCTTGCGCGTTAGCTTCCACGCTATTAACCCTCGCCAACAAGGGGCCGCGCCAAAGCCATTTTTCCAATTTGGCCAGCGCATCCGGCTTGCCACTTGCTACCAGTTCCACGCTGCCATCATCGCCGTTACGCACCCATCCCACCAAGCCAAATTTTTTCGCTTTTTGTTGGGTGTGTTTACGGTACCAGACACCTTGCACTTTTCCTGTGACCACAAAGTGTTTGCAGATAACGTCAGACATTAGCGTCTAACAGCAGTGCCATATAGGTTGAGCGTTTTGTCGTCGGGGTTTTGGAAAATGCCTTGCAAGAGAATGTGGTTGGCGCCATGTGCGGCGGCCAATTGCATGGCGTAGTTTTCGGTGGCGCTAATTTTTTGTTTGCTCGCATTTGGAGCATAGGTTTCAACATGAATAACGCCCACTTGGGTTTGATTGGCCAGCAAAGCTTGATTCGCATCAATGCTCACTTGGTCAGCAGAAATAGCCGGAAAGCTAACGCCCGTTGGCAGCAGTAAGCCCCGTGGGCCATAATGGTGATTCGGCACGCCTAGCCAACCCAAGAGTAGAACGAAGATAAGTATTACGGCATAAGTCAGAAGACGAATTTGTTGTGTCATGAATTTTGAACTCCCTTAGGTAAAGCTTTTACAAACTGGCTATTTAATGGCATGATTGTAGCATATTTAGGAGAGACACTATGCGCAGTTACACTTTTTTTGACCGTTGTTGCTTACAATTTGATAACGCGTTAAAAACCTTAAGTGGCCAAGTCATCACCACCGGGCGAGCTGAGCCGGCGGCCAAGATTGCCGAGCCTGAATTATCTGAGCAAGAACAACGCCACGCCGCAGGGCTGATGCGCGTAAACCAAGTGGGCGAAGTGTGTGCGCAAGCGCTTTACCAAGGCCAAGCCTTCACCGCCAAAACCGATACCGTACGCAACGCCATGCACCAAGCCGCAGCCGAAGAAAATGATCACTTACATTGGTGCAACACCCGCTTAACCGAGCTGGGTAGCCGCCCCAGCTGGTTGAACCCTTTTTGGTACACCAGCTCCTACGCCATGGGCGCGCTGGCCGGCTGGCTGGGCGACAAATGGAGCTTAGGCTTTGTGGTAGAAACCGAGCGCCAAGTCGAAGCGCATTTGGCCGAACATTTACAAAGCTTACCCGAGCAAGATACAAAAAGCCGTTTAATCGTCGAGCAGATGAAACTAGATGAAGCCGCACACGCCGCCAGCGCCGAGCAGCAAGGCGCTGCGAAATTACCAGAATGGGTGAAAAGTATTATGCGCTGTAAAGCAAAAGTGATGACGACCACGGCGTATTGGGTTTAGGTTAAAAAGCCAGAAAATTTGAACCGCTGCCCGCCAAGCTATTAGCGCATTCTAGCGACCTGGCAAGCGCAACGATGTGATGATTTTTTGAGTGCGCATTAAGCGTTTACAAACTTTTCCAAGTTTGATCCCAGCGCGGCTTACCGGCTTCAGAGTTCCAGCTAAGCAACACTTTCCAACCTTTGCCCATCAAATCTTTTTCTCGTGCGAAACCCCAAAAGCGTCCGTCGTCGCTGTTGTCGCGGTTATCGCCCATCATAAAATACTCGCCTTTAGGCACCACTAAATTGCGAAAGTCGTTATTGTTTTGCTGGCCTGGGCAATTGGTTGAGTCTTTAGTGCAAACATAAATGTTGTGTACCACACCGCTTAAATTTTCTTGCATCACTTTCACGGTCCAAATATTTTGTCCGTTACTGTCGGTGGCGTAGCGTAAAAATTTTTGCGTGGCAACTTTACCATTAACGGTTAGCACTTTATTCACATAGCTAATTTTGTCACCTGGCACACCAATTGTGCGTTTAATCAAATCCATGCCAGGTACCACGGGCGAATGAAACAAGGTGATGTCACCCACTTTAGGCTCGCCAATCGGAATAACTTTGGTTTCGAACAACGGCAAACGTAAACCATAAGAAAACTGATTCACAACAATAAAGGCCTTGGGCATAATGGTCGGCTCAAGCGAGCCGGTTGGCACCACGAATAATTGTCCCACGAATGAGCGAATCACCAACACAATTAACAGCACACTAAAAAACGAGCGGCTATATTCAACCACTTTGGGCTCGGTGGCACCGGTTTGGCCTGCGCGCTTGGGACGCCACCAATATATGTCGACTAAACAGACTAACCCTGCAAATAAAGTTGCACAAAATAAAATCGTTAAAAAATTGGCGTTCATGTTAGTGTCCTTGTTGCTCTGTTGGCGCCGATGCTAACCGGCTCTCTAATGTTTGTAATTGTTGCGCCGTGTTTAAATTGGCCCATTGGCCTGAATAATATTCACCGCTAACCTGCTTTGCTGGAATCGCCTGTTGCAATAAGGTGCTAACACCATAACTGCCCGGGCCTCCGGCGGCAAAAAAACGGGGATGAAACACGCCAAAACCCGCGTAGTTTAAATTCGTTTCGCCTTTTTCCAAAATTCTACCCGCTTCTAAACAAAAATCACCTTCTGGATGAAAAGCCGGGTTATCCACCATGACTAAGTGCGCTAGGCCATCGAGCTGCTGCGGCAGACGTGCGTAATTATAATCTGTCCACATGTCACCGCTAACCACCATAAAAGGCGCATCGCCCAATAAAGGCAAGGCATTATACACACCGCCGCCCATTCCAAGCAACTCAGCTTCTGGCGAATAATGAATGGTTAAGCCGTGCGCGGCGCCATTACCCACATGGTCTTGAATTTGCTGCGCCAAATAGTGCACATTAATCACCACGTCTGTCACGCCGGCCCCAGCAAGATTTTCTAAATGATAGTCAATTAAGGCTTTACCGGCCACGGGCAACAACACTTTTGGGGTATTTTCACACAGGGCTTCCATGCGTTGTCCAAGGCCGGCACCCAGAATCATGGCCTTCATAAAATATCCCGCAACAAGGTTTCCAAGCCTTTTAGCTCAGGGTATCTGGCACAAACGGGCAACACGTAATAGATGACCCTTGGCATATCCGGCATGTAGCTGTCGTTACCTTCGGCCAGCGATTGGCGGGCAAACTGACCCAGCACTTTTAAATGGCGTTGCAAGCCGGTCAGATCAAACCAGCGTAAAAATTGTGCTTCGCTCACGGGGGCAAAATCATGCTGTTGCCACATTCGAGTTTGCATTTGCACGGCCCATTGCTGCACGTCTGCGGTGGGCCAATCTATATAACAACCTTTGATGAGCGACACTAAATCATAAGTAATGGGGCCGCGTTTCGCGCCTTGGAAGTCAATAATGCCCAGCTCATCATTGTCCAGCACCATTAAGTTTCGGCTGTGGTAATCACGGTGCACAAAGACTTGCGGCTGCTCAAAAAACGTCTCAATTAACAATTGCAAAACATCATCAAGCATTTGAGCATGCTCGGCCAGCACAATGTTGTGATATTTTTCTAAAAACCAGGTGGTAAACACGCCCCATTCGCGCTTAAGAAGGGCAATATCGTAATCAGGTAATGGCTGCTCAGGAATGGCGTCGCACAATTGCATTTTCAGTAAATTATCGAATGCTTGCTGGTAATAGTTTTCTGCATTTTGCGCATTGAGCACGGACAACAAAGTGCGATCACCAAAGTCCGATTCCAGCATGTAACCATGCACTAAATCTTGCGCAATAATGGCGGGAACGTGCACATTATGTTGCTGTAAAGCCTTAGCAATAAGGCAAAAATCATATAAACTGTTTTTTTCGGCGGTGGCGTCAGCCAGGATATAAGTGAGGTCATTACAGGCCACGCGAAAATAGCGGCGACGGCTTGCATCTCCGTATAAAGGCTGTAAAGTTAGCGCCTGGTCGCCTAACTGCTGCTGCGCCCAGAGTGTTAGATTGTGCAGCTGATCTGCCATAACATTCCCATAAATGAAAGAGTAGGATTATACAACTTTTGGCTAACAAACGCTTAATAATATTTTCGCTAATTTGCTCAGTAGCGCCCAGCAGCGCTTGGGCCGCAAAAACGTCGCATTGGTTAGATTTAACCTCAGCCCAAATTGCCGCCAAATTAGACTGGACTAGCACCCCCGATGCCAAGACCGTGTGCCAGGGCTATTATAGTGACAAACCCATTGTTACCCCGCCAAATGCCACGAGCAAACAAACCTTTATTCATGCCAACAAGGCCGTGCTACGCCAAAAAAAGCCCAATGAATTGGTCGGCAATGTTCAAGTGACCCAAATAGGCAGGCAAATTACCGGCAACAAAGCCATTAGCTACCCCGATCCCAAAACAAATAAAGCAGCCAAATTAGATATTATTGGCAATGTACACATGCGCCAGCCAGGTTTTTTAGCGGTGAGTAACACCGCTCACGTTAACTTAAAACAAAAATCGACGATTTTAAATCATACGATATTTCGCTATCAAATGGCCAATCAACCGCGCCAAGATGTTTACAATGCACAACACCAAATAGTTAGCGCGCAAGCTAAAGGCTATAATTACCGCGGCACTGCGCTTGATATTCACCGCATAAAACCCCAGCACACCACCTTGCATGATGTTTCATTTACCTCGTGTAATCCTTACAGCGATGCTTGGCACCTAAGCGCCAGTACGCTGAAGCTAAATCGTAAATTGGGCATCGGTACTTCTTACAATACCGTCGTATGGATTCATGGCGTGCCGGTGTTTTACACCCCATATTTACAATTTCCTATTGATAATCGTCGCCGTTCAGGCTTTTTAACCCCGAATGTTAATTATACTCAAAATTCTGGGGCCAACATTAGCACCCCCTATTATTGGAACATGGCACCCAATCATGACATGACCCTTACACCAAATTTAATTAGCCTGCGCGGGGTTAAGCTAGATGATTTATACCGCTACCTAGATAGCTATGGTTCAGGGCAAATTTACACCAGTCTTTTACCCAATGATACGGCCTACGCCGCCTTTAAGCGTGAAGTGGCTGATGGCAAAATTCCATCGTCAGATTCCGAAGCCGTTAAAGCACTGGAACGCAGCAGCGGTGACCGTTATGAATTTGGCTGGACGGATAAAAGTCAATTTAGCCCTTATTTACAAACCAATGTAAACATTGATTATGTTAGCGATAGCAATTACGTTACCGATTTTCCTTTTGCCCCAATGCGTACTCAAACCGATATCGACAGCTTAGTTTCCAATACACAATTAACGCAATCAGCTGACGCGACTTACACCACCAAGCATTGGTCTTACGATGCTAACTTTGAAAATTTTCAAACCATGCACCCGGTTGACTTAACAGCCAATCCCGATCAGTATGCGCGCCTACCCGACATCAATATTTCAGGGCTCTATCCTTACTTTTGGCATGATTTAAATTTTGACTTTAGCAGTGAAATCACAAACTTTGCGCACCCACTGTTAAATAACGGTTACAAAACCACACTCTCACCCGTCACCGGCTTTCGCTACAACTTTATGCCCGCACTTGATTTATATTCAGGCACCGCCTGGGGCTATGTGGACCCGAAAATAACCTTTGCACAAACCGACTACCAACTCACCGATCCTGCTGCAAATCCCGTTAACCCGGCATTATCACAAAAACCCTTTATGCAGCGCTCACTGCCTATTTATGATATTGACAGCGGTCTGTATTTTGATCGCACCCTAGATATTGCCGGCAGCAGCTTTACACAAACCTTAGAGCCACGTTTATTTTACCTAAACGTGCCCTTCGTGCAGCAAGATATGTTTCCTAGTTTTGACACGTCATTAAATCCTGCGCTTACCTACGATCAGCTATTTGCCACGAATCGTTTTCAAGGTTTTGACCGTTTTGGCGATGCCAATCAAATGACCCTAGGGGTCACCTCACGCTTTTTGAAAAACTCAACCGGTAATGATGTGTTAGATTTAAGCATTGGCCGCACTAACTTCTTTGCCAACCGCAAGGTCAATTCGCCCGACGAAACACCCAGTGAAATTGCCAATAATACCGAAAAAGTATCGCCCATTTTGGGTCAGTTATCGTGGCAGTTTAAACAAAGCTGGAATTTAACCAGTAATGTAGCCTATTTACAGCAACAAAATGTCTTACAAAATTCCAGCTCAAGCTTAACCTACCTGCCCGATAGCGACCATTATTTATCGGCCGGCCTAACCTATGTAAAAGACGGCGAAGACGCCGCCAACCACGTGGCGCTTGAGCAAGGTAATTTTGGGTTTGTTTGGCCCATTGGCGTGCATTGGCACACCATTGGTGGCCTGGTGTACAACTTAAGCCGCAAATTTAGCCAAACCTATCTTTATGGCTTGCAATACAATAGCTGCTGCTGGGCATTGCGCGTCATCAGCAGCCGCCGCTATCTAGGCCTTTCTAGCGTGGGCAACCAGCCAAAATACGATAACGGCATTTATTTACAATTTGTACTCAATGGCCTCACCGCAGGCGGCGTGGGGGAAGATGGCGCACCAGATCAAATTCTGCAATATGCCTTACCTGGCTATAATGACACCTTTGGCAAAAGCTCTTACATCAATAATATCCGCTAAAACCTGGCCGTATATACCCAAGCCAAACCGAAAATGCTATACTGCATGCCTTTAAGAATGTCGATTAAGGACGCCCTATGATACGTAATTTACGCAGTATTTTTCTCGCCAGTTTAAGCTTGCTAATCAGCACGCCACTATTTGCCACCCCACAAGAAATTAACAGCGTTGCAGCTGTGGTTGGCACTCAAGTTATTAGCCGCTCTACCTTAGAAGATAAAATTGGCGTCGTTACCGAGCAATTACGCCAACAAAAAATTGCCGTTCCACCCGCTAACACCTTAAGCGGCCAAGTGTTGCAAATGTTGATTAACCAATCCTTAGAAAATCAACTGGCCAAGCGTATGCAAATTAGCGCAACCGATGCAGACGTGCAACACGCCATCAAAAACATTGCCGCAGGGCAACAGCTAACCCCGATTCAAATGCGAGCACGATTAAAAAAACAAGGCGTGAACGAGGCACAATTTATTTCGCAAATAAAACAACAAATTGTGATTCAAAAATTATTGCAACAAGCTCTAGCAACCCAAATTACCGTGACGCCACAAGAAATTGCTGCGGGCATGAAATTGGCGCAAAGCAGTGAAGGCCAAAATAGCCAGTACAATCTATTACACATTTTAGTCGCCTTACCCGACTCACCTACTCCGGCACAAATTGCCAGCGCAAAACAAAAAGCGCAAAACATTGAGCAACAATTACAAAAAGGGGCGAGCTTTAAAAGCGTGGCGGCAGCGCAGTCCTCCGATGCACAAATGTTTAAAGGTGGCGACATGGGCTGGAAAACCCTTAACGAATTACCGTCGGTGTTTGCAGATGCACTAACTCAACTTCACAAAGGGCAAGTGTCCGCCCCCATACAAACCGCTAATGGTTTTCACATTTTAAAATTAGTGGGCATACGCGGCAACCAACAACAAATTCCGCCGGCGCAACTGCGTCAACGTGTGCAAGAAATGATTTTTCAACGCAAAATGGCTGAGAAGCAACAAGATTGGCTAAACCAATTGCGCGCCACAAGCTATGTGAAGATTTATTATCAACCTAAAACGTTACCGAGCCCTAATTTATGATACCCCATATATTATCAATCCAATCACACGTTGCGCGTGGTTATGTTGGTAATCGCGCGGCCGTGTTTCCATTACAACGCTTAGGCTGCGAAGTTAACTTTATTAACACAGTGCAATTTTCAAACCATACCGGCTATGGTGAATGGACTGGCGAAATTTATTCTGCCGAACACATTCAAGACGTGCTGAATGGTTTATGGAAAAATAATACCTTTGATAATCTCAACGCTATTTTATCAGGCTACCAAGGCTCACCCGCCTTGGGTCAAGTTATTATTGATACCGTTAAGCAAGTAAAACAAGCCCACCCACAAACGTTATATTGCTGCGACCCGGTGCTGGGCGATGTGGGCCGCGGCGTGTATGTATTACCTGAAACGGCTGAGTTTATTAAACAACATGCTATCAACGTGGCCGATATTATTACCCCCAATCATTTTGAGCTGGGCTACTTAACGGATATGCCGACGCATAATATTTCAGCCATACTCAACGCTTGCGCCAAACTCCATGCTCGTGGGCCAAAAATTATTTTAGTAACTAGCCTAGTGCGTGAAGAGGCACCAGCCGACCATATTGAAATGTTATTAAGCTGTGAGCAAGGGGTGTTTATTACCCGCACACCACGCTTTGAATTTGATCACGCCCCCAGCGGCTCTGGCGATGCCACTGCGGCTATTTTCCTAGCTAAATATTTACAAACGCAAAATGTAGTGCAGGCACTAGAACACACTACGGCAGCCATTTATGATGTGTTTAAAATCACCCATGCAACCCACAGCTACGAGTTACAATTAATTGCTGCCCAAGATTTTATTGTAAATCCTAGCGAAACATTTAGTGCAAAAAAATATGAGCTCACCTAAACAACCTAATTCCACCCAGCATCAAGCACGCAAACGCTTTGGGCAAAACTTTTTGCACGATAAAAATATTATCGGCCAAATCATTGGCGCCGTGAATCCAACACAACACCAACACCTTGTTGAAGTCGGCCCTGGGCTAGGCGCGCTGACCTATAAATTACTACCCTATGTTAAGCAACTAGACGTAATTGAAATTGACAAAGATTTAATTGCCCGTTTTGAAGCAGAAGAAAACCCCGGCTTAGTGGTACATGCTGGTGATGTATTAAAGTTCGACTTCTCTAGTTTAAATAAACAACCCATATGCATTGTTGGAAACTTACCTTACAACATTTCCACCCCGCTACTATTTCACTTGGTTAATTATCGCCACCTCATTAGCGCCATGTATTTTATGTTGCAAAAAGAAGTTGTTGAAAAAATCTGCACCGCCGTTAACACGCCCAATTACGGGCGCCTAAGTGTGGTGCTGCAATATTACTTTCACACAAATTTTTTATTTGGCGTACCACCCACAGCTTTTAGCCCTGCGCCAAAAGTTGATTCGGGAATTATTGAATTGTTGCCGCGCAAGTTAGCCGACAACAATGCAACAGATGACGCACTATTTGAAAGAATCGTCAAAAAAGCTTTTATGCACCGGCGCAAAACCATTACCAATAATTTAAAAGGCTTAATGAGTGCAGAACAAATTACTGCGGCCGGCATTGATCCCAAGGCACGACCACAGGCAATGAGCGTGGATGACTTTGTTCGCTTGGCCAATCAGCTCGGCTGAGTTTTTTTGGCGGGGGGTACATACCCAGGGCGTACGCGCTTTAAAAAATGTACAAAAATACAACTAGAAGAGTTTTAAATCATGACTTTCCCTTCCGTATCGTCGTTGCGAGGAGCGTAGCGACGTGCACCCGAGGGCACAGGTCAATCTAATGAATTACACTATAGTTTAAAGATTGCCA
>JAWUVP010000063.1:0-12084 GCA_034112285.1 Gammaproteobacteria bacterium | reverse complement strand
GTACGTTCCATTGTTACGCTAACAATGGCGGTGTGGTTAAGGCTGAGCTAAACAAATGGCCGCATGTGGTCTTACATTTGAATAAAGCCTTCCCAAAAGGAAGAGGGCGTATTAATTGCACCGCAAAAGACAAGAAAGAGCAATGGCACTGGCTGGGTTTCATCTTTTTAAACCGGTAAGCTGTGTTTTGAAAAAAAACATGATGAACTATGGGGCGTTGAAGCAGCGCTTTGAGAAAATGGCGAGTGAATTGGCGAGTGAATATTCACAGCAATCCGTTGAGTTTGCCGGTTGTGAGGCCCGTATTGAAGCCCTTAAGCAAGAATTGGCTGTCGTGGCTCCTCAATTCTTTAAATCAAATCCAACGGAGGGCAGGGCGTTACCACAGGCGATTGCCGGTTTGCCTGATGAGGCTGGTTCTTTGAAAGCATTAATGGCAGAGTATTATCAATGGGCAGATAACTGCTGAAGCGGCATTGCAGCAGACCAATGACCAGGCTGTGAGAGCAATTGAATATCGCGAAGTGCAGGACGTTAAAATATTGGCATTAGTGACGCGGTTAGAAAAGGGTGGTATCACCTTGCCTGAATATAATATTAATAGTGTCTAACGTTATTCCAGAATGAGAAGAGTAGGGTGCTTCTCAGGCTACCCAATATTATAAAATGATTTTAAGGTGTATCTAAATAGTTGTGGGTGTCAAGGAGTGGACGAGCTGAAATATTGATCGGTGCGTCACGGCTGATGATTAAATAGCCAGTATTATCAGTGTGTTAATTTCTTTCGACTGCCATGTTTTTTATAAATTTTCTTAGCCTGTTGCTTAGTCGCAGACTGTCTCTTCAAAGCATAAACTTTATCTTTTGCATACTTTGTTGTTGATTTGTTATCAACAATTGGGTTGGGATAATTTATTCCAATGGTTATATTTACTTCTTGTAACATAAGAGGCGGAGCTTCAAATGGTTGATGGATATCCTCATTTGATAGCTTAGCTAATTCGGGCACCCATTTTCGAATAAAGTCACCTTTTTTATCTTGATCAATACTTTGTTTAATCGGATTATAAATTCTTATTGTATTAATGCCGGTTGTGCCAGCTTGCATTTGTACTTGGCTATAATGGATGCCAGGCTCATAATCAGTAAACAAACTAGCAAGATAATGTGCGACCGGTACCCAATGAAGCCACAGTTGATAACAAGCAAATGACACTAGCATTGCACGCATTCTAAAATTTATCCATCCGGTTGCTATCAGTGAACGCATACAGGCATCAACAAAAGGAAATCCTGTATTACCTGTTTTCCAAGCAACAAAATAATGTTCATTAAACTCATTTTCACGTAGTCCAGTTGCATGAGACAACAAGTTTTCATATTCAATCCGTGGTTCAGATTCTAGTTTTTGTATGAAGTGACAATGCCAATGCAAACGACTTTCAAATGCATTGAGTGAGCGTAGCCAGTATTTTGGCCTGATATGAGTTGGTAAATCATAGAGTGCATTACGTCGCTTATTAAGTGAATGGAACACTTCAACCATTGAAATAGTACCATAAGCAATATGTGTGCTTAAGCGTGAGCAACTATTAGCTGCTGTATTAGGCGAAGACATTTCACTTTGATAAGATTGACCCCGTTCATACAAAAAAGTACGCAGACAATTAACGGCTGCTCTTCGCCCTGGTAGCTGTTTTTTTTGTATAGTTGTATCTATGGGACCTTTAATTTGTGTAATAGACTCAATGTTACCATCAATAATCTTTTCTAAACATTTTGGTGCTTTAATGAGTGAGCGTTTCATAACAGAATTCCAAAACTTAGCCCAAGAATCTCTATTTAAATAACCGCGTACAACAGCAAATTGTAAGAACTGTACCCATTGAATATCATGAGCATTACACCATTGTTGCACAGCGGTATCTCGCTGATAGGTCCAATCATTGCCAGTTTCCTGATGAGAATAAATTTTGTTAATACTGAACTGCTTTGCCAATTTATTGAAGACTTCGGTAGCAGTGCCTGTTTCTATAATTAAACTTTGTCCCAAATGTTGTAAGCTATCATTAAGTTCAAGTAAGCTCTTGGCAATAAACTCCCATTGCCGGCCTGAAGTATCAGGAAGTTGCCAATAGTTAGGCTCATAAATATAAAGTGGCAAAATGGGATATTTTTTAGCGGCAGTAGATAGGCATTGATTATCATGAATACGTAAATCACGCTTAAACCAGATAATATTAATTTTTTGTTCACTCAACATTTAGTCTCACTAAAATATTTATATTACACGACTGAAGCTAATAGTTGTTCAGACAAAGCGGTTGCACTTTGAAATGCAGATTCAACTTGTCCATCGATACACCAATCACCACATGCTGCAACTTTTTGATCTTGATCAATAAAAAATTGTGCTCCTGTTTTAGCTTTTCCAGTCGCATAGCGCCAGCGATGTAAGTCAAAATGAGGCATGCAAGATAAATCAATATTCAGTATCTGGCTGGTTTTGGCGATCAAACTATTTATTATGTCTGTTTTATTATCATTTAGGTGTGCATCAGCCCAATCATTGGTTGTTTGGATAACTAAGGAACATGCTGAGCTTCTGTTGGGTTTACTGTTATTAGCAGAAATCCAATGTATATCAGAGTCATTTACTAAGGCCGCATCGAATGGTAATGGTAAAGATTGTTCACAACCTAACATTAATGAATAACACCCTTGCATGTTTGTATTGTTTAAGCTGTGAAAAAAAGTGATATTACTAGGGAGAAGTATCGCTGCCTGCTCTGCTGGTAAAGTAGAAATTAGCCAGTCAAATTGACCAAGAGAACATCCTTTTCCATCAGTCAAATTCCAGCATTCTCTAGATTTTTGAATGGTGCATACGCTAGTTTGATACTCTACATTCAATCCTTGACTAAGATATTGTCCAATTGAGCTCATACTTGGAGCCCCAACATAGTGAGGATCGGCTTCATTCCAAGTTACTTCATGAATGATTTGTCCTTCGCTTAATTGTGCAAAGCGCGCATTCCAATACTTAATAATGCCAAGCTCTTTTAGGGGGCTAATAAATGAAAGGAATGCTTCAGAAGAACTTTTAAAAAATTGGACACCATGATCGAAACAGTAAGGTTCGACGCTACGAGTCGTGATACGTCCACCAGCACGATATGATTTCTCAAACACAGTAATATCGGCATATTTTTTTAATTTATTAGCTAAGATAAGACCAGAAAGCCCTGCACCAATAATAGCAATTTTTTTCATAACAGTGAGTTTCCTTATTGTCGATACTCTAGGTTTATAATCTCTAAATAATTAGATTTATAAATTGCTTGACATAGTATTTTATAATCATTCAAATCAAATTTAACTATCTTTTTAATAAATAATTTAGGGGAAGATTGATTCAGGCCAAATACCGCTGAACCATAATACATCCATTGGTCTAAAAAATGCATCACTTTTTTCAGGTTATTTTTTTCAATCAGATCAATGGGGCCATCATAAGGCCATATTTTTTTGTTGGTACTGTTGTAAGGCATTTATTAATATTTAATTGTGTGTGAGTGCAGTGATCATTTTTATACAGGCGCTAGAGCATCGCATTAATTGGTAATCAAAGCATGTTGATTTTGATTTTTCTAATCCCAGCACTTTTTTACAAAGTTTATGCTCAGTAATAATCTTCTCAATTAGTGTTAAGAATGAATGATGATTACGAAAAACACCATAAAGACCTCTATCAATAGTAAAGTGGTCAGTAGAAGAGCTTGTGTTTGACTAACTAACTTTTCTCTTTTTGTTACTCTTTGCTTGAGAAAAATTTGATCTAATACGTTTTTGTAAGTCAATACTCTTACCAATATAAATGGGTACACTTCGTGAGGCACCATAAAATAGATAGACACCTGAACTATGAGGTGTTTGATGAAGTGAAGGGCTGGTCTTAGAGATAGCTAACATGATAGAATAGTACCAATAAATTGTGAGGTTGAAAATGAAATTATCATGTGCTGAACACTCTGACATCATTGCTTTAGCTTGGTCTGATGATGTCCCCTTCTCAGCAATAGAGCAACAATATAATTTAACTGAGTCAGAGGTTATTGTGATAATGCGATCACAGTTAAAGTCAAATAGTTTCAAATTATGGCGTAAGCGTGTTACTGGACGTAGAAGTAAACACATCAGATGCTTGTCGTAAACAGAGATTTTACGTAGTAAACGATACTAACCACTATAAAGTAGCAGAAAGATGGTATTAAAAAAACTTAGAGCACAATTTAAGCATCGTCAGGATCTGATTGACTATATTGTTGCTTTAAATGGAGACGGTCATGCTAGGCAAGTAAGTCCCACTATTGCGAGCCAATCAACCGCTGATAGGCTACTCGGTAGTATTAAACCACAAAATTATGCTAAAACCCGAAATCATCTTGGTGGACAAGTAACGAAATTATCTCCTTTCATCTCAACAGGTATTATCAATAGTGTTGATGTATACCAAAAAGCATGTGAAAAATTAACGAGTTTAGAACAAGGTGAAAAATTATTTCAAGAGTTAGCGTGGCGTGAGTTTTGGCAGCAGGTTGCTACACATCATCCACAATGGCTGTGGAAAGATATAGAATGCTATAAAACAGGTTTTAATGCTAATGACTATGCTGACGAGCTTCCAGAAGATATCCAAAATGCCAATACAGACTGTATGTGTATTAACCAATTGATTAGGTCATTATATGAAACTGGCTACTTGCATAATCATGCAAGAATGTATGTTGCTTCTTATATTATTCATTGGAGGCGAGTAAAGTGGCAAGTAGGTGCTAAGTGGTTTTTATATCATTTATTAGACGCTAATGTTGCGAGTAATAATTTCTCTTGGCAATGGATTGCTAGTACATTTAGTCAAAAACCTTATATTTTTAATTTAGACAACATTAGAAAATTTTCAAGTAGTAATATTGATACCAGTTCTGAAAATAATAGTGCGCTTGATAAAACTTATGAACTATTAATAACAGCACTGTTTCCAAACAAAGAGGCTGTAAAGTGAAAACGCTTGTTATTTTGGATGAAACACATTTAAATCCTCAATGTGCTGTTGAAAACTTTGTGGAAGATGCAGTCTATATTTTTGCTTGGGATAAAAATATTTATAACAATGATAATTATAGCTTGAAGCGTCTGGTGTTTATTTATGAATATCTTATTGAAATAGAGGCAGTTATTTATGATAATAATTTACATGAGGTCATAGAGCATTACACACAACATATTCGAGATATTGTGATTTACTACCCACCATCATTAAAAGATTACTTTGAAACTAATGAATATTTATTTCATGAATATACAAAAAAACCTTTACTCATTATGCCTACGAAATTCTATAAACGTTTTTTTCCTTTTTGGAAAGCTATTTGTTGTCAACTGCTACCTCAAATTTAAGTAATCAATACATAGTTAATTTTTTTTCAGTTTAATTATTATTATTTAATTTAAACTAAGTGATATATAATATGAGCATGTCAAAAATGATAAAAAAACAAAATTTACCTAAAAAGTCTTGCTTAATCTGTGATCGAGAGTTTGCCTGGCGTAAAAAATGGGAGCATTGCTGGGAAAATGTAAAATATTGCTCTGAAAAATGTCGTCGAGGTGTTAAAGCAAGTGTTTGATGTTAAAACAATTGAAGAAAAAATTAAATTATTACTAAAAGAGCATCATCAGAACAGGCACTCTAGTTATCATACCCCTACTTTTTCTTATATTACACTTGATAAACGCATTAAGTCAGACACTGTTGTATTACGTCATGTAAAAAACAATGTACTACAATTCCATACCGATATTCGCAGTACAAAAATCGAAGCTTTAAAGAACAATGCTAATTCATCATTGCATTTTTACTCTAGAGAAGATAAAACACAGATCAGTATGCAAGTTCAAACAAATGTACTTTATAATAATACAATAACAAAAGCACGATGGGATAACACACCTATACTTGCTAGGCAGTGTTATCAGCAAGAAAAGCTCCCGATAAATCCTATTGAAAATAGCACAGACAAATTAATAGAAGGCTATCTGAATTTTGCCATGATAGAATGTACAATAAAAAATATGGATGTTTTATGGCTTTCAGCGAAAGGTAATCGTCGATATCTGATAGATTGTAAGACCCACACGACACATGAAGTGGCACCCTAAAAGAATATTTAGCAATAATTTATTTAGGCACTGTTGCAAAAAACTAAAAGCAGTAAAATAAATTTCGTATTGAGTCGTCTTCAAACCGCCCAATTCAAAAGTTTATTAATCGCCTGGTTTGTGCGCGCACGGTAAGCGTTCGGTCAATTACAGCTATGACAGTCTTGCTCTTACGCGGCACAAAAACACTAAACAAAAAGTCCCAACTATTGCAGACAATAACGAAGCAAGCAGTATGGATGCTTTTGCGAGTGGTAGGATAGCATTATCTAAGCTTAGATTCGCGATCATAATTGATATTGTGAAACCAATTCCCATCAAACATGAAACTGAAAATATATCTTTTAATCGCGTACCTTTTGGCAAATGAGATAAATTGAGTTTGTTTGATAGCCATGCAAACAAACTCACACCTAGAGGCTTACCTATGACTAAGCCAACAATAATGCCAATGCTCAATGGCGTTACAAAAATATTATATATTATTTTTGAATTAAATTGAATACCAGCATTAAAAAAGGCAAATAGTGGTAATACAACAAGCGTGATAGGGGTTTCTAATTGACTTTCCCAGCTTTGTAATGGTGTTGACGTCTGCTTGGCAATACGTTGCACATTTTCCAAGATATTATGTTGTTTTTTGTCTTCCAATACCTGTTCATTATTTTGTTTTCGAGCGTCGAATAATTGCAGTAGTTTTCGTATTCGTTCTGAAAACTGTCTTTGGCCTTGTTTAGGTGTAGCAGGGATCATAAAAGCAACTAATATTCCACACAACGTGCCGTGAACTCCAGCCTTTTCCATGAAACACCACATACAAGACCCTAAAAATATGTAAATAAGCTTCTGCTTAAAGCCGAGAAAATTTGCTAAACCAAGGAGTAAAAATAAGCACAGTGTAATGAACAACATACCAACATTTACGGACTGAGTGTATAAAACAGCAATAAGCACAATGGCAATGATGTCATCAATAATGGCGACACCAATCAAGAAAGTGAAAATCGTTGTTGGTAAATGCTTTTTAAAGCAGATGAGTAACCCGAGTGTAAAGGCCGTATCTGTTGAGGTTGGTATAGGCCAAGCTGATAAGTGGCCAGCGTTATAGTTGACCACTGCAAATAAAAGCGCAGGGACAACCATGCCACCAACTGCTGCAAAAATAATCATCATTGATTTTTTTAACTCAGAAAATTCACCAACTAAAAATTCACGCTTAATTTCAAGTCCAACCATGAAGAAAAATGAGGTAAGAAGCACATCATTTATCCAGAAGATAAGTGGCTTACAATATAGATTTTGCCCAAAATATAGCCCGATATTGAGGTTTTTCACTTTGAAATAGATGGCTGTCAATGCTGGTGTGTTTGCACATACTAAGGCTGCAATTACCGCTATCAGCAAAAAGACACTGGCAGTTACTTGATTATTAATGAACCTTTGCAAAGGTGAAACCATATGTTCAATTGTTTTTTCAACGATGTTCTTTTTAAATTTGATAAGATAACTCCATAAGAAAGAGGTCTTTCAGCACAAGTTGTGACATCTTAAATTTTGACATGGTTGTTACGATTTTTCATAATGATATCGACACTGAGCGATTATCAAATCGTCATTGTTGATTTGATATACGACTCGATGTTGACGATCAATTCTACGACTCCAAAGCCCTTCAAAGGCATACTTTAATGGTTCAGGCTTCCCCGTTCCAGTAAAAGGGCTGCGATCAATTTCTTTGAACAGGGTATTAATTTTTTTCGTTATTTTTTTATCATGTGCCTGCCAGTAAAGATAATCATCCAAGGCATTCTTTTGCCAAAGTAGGTTATGCTTCATGATCAACTAATGAGTCATTCACGAGATCTTTTCGTCGATTAATGTCACTAATAGCCTCTAATAACCGTTCAGAATTAGCTGGACTTTTAAGCAAATAAGCAGTTTCTTCCAGCGAGCAATAATCCTCATAGGAAAGTAAAACGGCTTTACGTTCTTTATGAGAAGTAATAAACGTTGGTTCATGCGTGCTAGCTGTGTAATCAAGCACTTTTTTCATGTTTTGCCGAAATTCGCTGTATGAAGTATCCATAAAATAATCTCCTGTATATGTACGCAATTATTGTACATAAACGGTTATTTGTCAATTTTTTGTGTGGTTTTGTGCTCGGACAGCTTGCGGCCAAAAAATGCCATTTAATTACCGATAATGGATAGGGCACTGTTGCAAAAAAATAAACACAGGGCAAAACATCCCACTTTCACTTGCTACTAGGCGGCTAAATCAAAGAGTTTGTTGATAGCTTCGTTTTGCGCGCGCACGTCTCCCTTCGCGGCAAAGTTGATTTGCCCTTTCTGTACCATACGCATGATTTCCATCGCTGAAATAGCATTGCTGGCCGTTTGGAAAGATTGACACCATTGACGATAGCGTGATGTGCATTTAGTAAATTTATGATCATTTTCCATAGCATTGTTGAGGTGTTTTATTGGCCGAAGTTTTGTTGACGCTGGCATGATGTTTTCTTTTTGTAACGCGTTTACTGCGGGCGGAAATGTAGGACTCTTATCAACATTAATAACCCGCAGGTCAACTACGTGATCGTTTTTAAGTGTTTTCTTGAAAAATCGTTTCGCTGATGCTTTATTACGATGCAGGCTTTACATCCAGTCCAGCGTTTGCCCATGCTTATAGACGGCCTGATATAAATACAACCACTTGCCTTTGACTTTAATATAAGTCTCATCGAGCTTCTATGAATCACACGTCCTTTTTAAAATTAATTTTAATCCGATTTTCCAGCTCGGGACCGTATTCTTGTACCCAGCGATAAATAGTAGAGCAGTTAACTGATAAGCCACGCTCTGCTGCCATTTCTTGAAGGTCTTTATAAGACAGAGCATAACCTCCATACCCTCTTACTAACCATAAAATCACTTCACCTTCGAAATGTTTCCATTTAAACGGTTCCTCGTTGCCTCTAAACCGTTTGATTTTAATCATCATTATGCCTGAAGCGTTATTTATGTCGTTGATTATATCAAATCAGATTTTTTTGTAACAGTGCCAACTTTAATACAGGCTACATTTCGCTTAAATAGTGAGCCGTTGACAATACGCAATGAGCGAATTACAGTGTGCGTACTGGACGCATTATGAACTATTTCCCTGTAGCTTTAGCTGGTGGCAGAGCTTTTTGCAATCGCACGAATGAGCTGAAAAGATTACAATATAATTTTGATAATAACATCGCAAGTTTACTGGTCGCCCCGAGGCGATATGGTAAAACAAGTCTTGCTCTGCAAGCAATTACAAAAGCCAAATTACCATATGCGCATATCGACCTCTACAAAGCACTACATGAAGAAGATATTGCCCGGTTTATCCTAAATGGAATTGGTCAGTTACTGGGTAAAATTGAACCAACGCCTAAAAAACTCATAAAATTAGCAGGAGATTTTTTTGGAACATTTCAATTGAAATTCTCCCTGGAAAAATATGGAATTACTGTTGAATTTAGTAAGAAAGGCAAAAAACCTGTTGAATTAATTCTAAGTGCGCTTGAGAAGTTAGATGACTACCTTTCTAAACATAAAAAGAAAGCTGTATTGTTTTTGGATGAGTTTCAGACTATAGCTGTGACCATGACAAACTCTAGTTTAGAGGCTGCAATACGCGAAGCTGTTCAAAAATCTAAATCACTTTGCTATATCTTTTCTGGGAGTTACCGGCATTTAATCGAAGCTATGTTCAATGATAGAAAAAGACCTTTCTATAACTCATGTGATCAAATATCACTCAAACGCATTGAAGAGGCTGCCTATAAGCCCTACATACAGAAAGCTGCTATTGCTAAATGGAGCAAGGAAATTTCTGAAGATTGCATCTCTACGCTTTTTGAACTAGCGGCCTTGCATCCTTATTATATAAATAAATTATGCTCACTTGTCTGGCAGAATGACAAATTGATTACAATGGGCATGATAGAAAAGATTTGGGAGAACTACATTGATGAAAATAAATCTCGCGTAGAGCAAGAAATAAGCCTTTTAAGTTTAAATCAACGAAAAATATTACTCAACTTATTTAATGAAAACACACAAGAACCTTTTGGAAAAGAAAGTGTGTTAGCGTGGAGTATGCCGAGTACTAGTATACATACACCGTTATACCCAGGATTAATTGTTAAAGATGCTTTAATAGACAGCACTGAACTAACCGTAACAGAAGCAGCTTCTTGCTTCGGCGTTACTCGTACGGCACTATCACGCTTATTAAATGCTCATGCCGGAATTAGCCCTGAAATGGCTGTTCGTTTAGCCAAGTTCTTTAATAACAGTGTGGAAAGCTGGATTAATTTACAAGCACAATATGATGCGTGGTTAATACAACAAGACACCAGTCATATTCATGTTAAGCCTTTTTCAGCATTGATGCCTATAGCTAAAAAAACAGACCAGCATCAACATCATTAAGATATTTCCAGTTTAGTGTTGATTATTATCCACGAGCGCCAATAACGCTCCCTTTAAAATGCTTGAAATGACCAAGCAAGGTCAGAGCTTACATAATATGAACGTTATGACAGCCGTGACGCACCGATCAATATTTCCGCACGTCCACCCCTTGACTTATGTAGACGCATTAAATTACATCTACAATGAAATTAATCTATACAATCGAACCCAGCTATTCTTATCTGAGCTTTATGGTTATGTGGTCTAGGCTGCTCAAGATCAGGATATAACAACATACCCTTGAATATCAACTGATTACATCTCACAATGTCTATTAGTCTTTGTCTGGACACCAAAATGCAACTAACGAGCCCAAAATAGCTTATAAAACTTAATACTGGAAATATCTGAGTAGCAATCTATACTTGCTCAATATCATATATTGAACAAAGATGCTTATCATGTCTAGAAAATAAATTTCCACCTGTCTTTTTACTGTTTTATTAGGAGGCAAGCTTAACAACCCATGTCTTAGCGCATAAATCTTCCTCACCGGTAGACATCAGTGCAAAAGAAAAGGCTCAGCTTTTGGCAGATGGAATTATCATAGGCAAAGATGCTCCTCTTGAGTACACAGCCGTAAAAGTTCATGAAGCTACAGAGAGTGGCATTATAACTGTTCAGAAATTAGAACCAGTGCGAGAAGATGAATCTGGTAACTTATGAGACTCTCCTGACAGCCTTTAGAGCTCCCAACCTTTACAAACTAGTTTTGGAGATTGCATTAGCGACTTGAATCCGCGTTTTCTCACGCACAGCTTTCCAAAACGGGGAAAAATCACAACGCTGCTATCCACCGATGAAGACGTTTACAATTAACACCAAGATCCCAATAGCCTGACAAACTATGACTATAAAGAAATAAGCTCGAATGCTGACTATCTATTTCATTAAATTGCACCACGATGATGTCTTTAAATTTGAACAAGGCTGAATGCTGGACATATTTCACTTGCCCATGCTCACGAGCTAATAGAGTTATTCTTGGCTGCTTTACTAACATGTACTTCCATTTTTCTTCAAGCGAACTTTTTTCCATGTTGAAAATAATCGGCTGAAGCCAACGATTAGTTTTCTGCATTGTAGGTGCAATAAGGCAATAATTCGGGGTACTCGGTAAAATAACTTGTTCAAAATTAAATAACATTATTCTATCTCCTATAATTTAGCGCTGAAGCACCGCTCTAAAACCCCAGGCAATCCCTAGCCTCCCAGCCATTGAGAAAATATTATCGTCGCGCTAAAATAATCAAATTTGAGCATTCTTTAACCTATTATAGCCCGAGGAACGACAATGATACAGCCCCAAATGCCAGAAACCAACATTATACCACCGCCTAAGCCCTCCCT
>JAWUVP010000062.1:0-9582 GCA_034112285.1 Gammaproteobacteria bacterium | reverse complement strand
AAACTGAAGGCTTGCGAGTGTTAACGGCTTTTCTAATTGGTCGGCTAGTTGAGTCAATAGCTCTGAGAAGTCATTATTAACCCAAGCTTGAACATTGTTGGTTAGCTTGAAGGTGATCGTTTTTATTTTAGCGGTACCTAGTAAGGCTCCTTCTCTATCAATCAGTTTCCAGCTTGGGTCATCATATTCATCTTCAATATAGTAGCAAAATTGCTCATCGGCTTGTGACTTTCTAAACGGTGTTTCTTTTTGCATTTGAGCAGACCAAGTGATGTTGTGTTCCCACCATAGTTTAGAATAATAATCTTCTGGTTCTTTTGAGTTGCCAAAACAGATAGCCTTTAGTTGAGCATGTTCTAAGTCTACTAGATTTTCTGTTTCGTGTAATTCTGTATTTTCAGTGATACGTGGGATGGCGTTAACGTGTTCGTATTGTTCGAGCTTCAATGAGTCGTTTAGGTCTTTATTGGTTAACTGAAAACATTTAGATTCAAATCCTGGCCTAGAATAAGCGACAGATTTATTCATTAACGCGTTATAATTTTTATTGAGGATTAAAAAGTTGGGTGTAATAGGTTGTATTTGGCGATGGCGTTGAATGCGGCCCGCGAGTTGGATTAGTGAGCGCATTGAGCTTGGCTCGGCAATCGCCCAATCGTAGTCATGGTCTCGGCCCACTTCGGCCACGGCTGTTGCTAGCACAAGAAAAATATGGTTTTGTTGTGGTTTGTTTTTTATGGCATTGGCAATGCTGGGTACATTCCAGCAAGGATTTTTTTCGTCTCGCTTTAAAGCGGAATCTAATATTTTTTCCATATTCGAGCGGATAATCAGTGGGTGTTGGCTATGATAAATACAGAAATGAATACAATAATTTTCTTTTGGCTCTATGGCTAACAGCGATTGACTTAGTGCCACCATGGTGTTGATATTAGCCATGCGAATTAATCCAATGGATATGTGTTGTTTCGTTGGGCTGGTCTCGTGATGTTGGTCGTGCAATTGGTGCATGTGTTTATGAAAGGTTACTGCTAAACAATGAAGCACGGCGTTGGTTTTTATGTCTTCGGGTTGTACTGTGACCATTTGTGCATAGCGTAAAGGTTTATTGGTTGCTAAATGTGTAATTCGCTTGTTCACAAAGGTTTGGTGGGCGGCGCTAAATGAAGCTATGTCATGATATAAGCCAGATTGGGGTTTGTTTTTTTCGTCGAACCAGGCGCAGCAAATTTGTTGGTTGGTTTGAGCATCTAAGCAAGCGTTGTTGTAATGTTGTCGCCCTGATTGGTATGCTTCAAATAACACATTGATTAAGGCTGGTGGTAACGTCGCTGAAGAGAGCAGCACACGACTGCCTAACATGCCCGCCCAGTTTACTAGGCGCGCTAGGGCGGGTAAATCTTCAATGCCGAAATCATCGGGCTCATCTAAAATTAAATCAGATGTTAGTAGGCGTAGCATTGGGGCAATTTGCCTGCCACCTCGCTCACCTTCCGTTGCTGGCATCAGGTGGTCAATGGTGCTGACCAGAACAGGGGCACTGATTAAAGTGAGTTCTTTGTGACGATGCTGGAGCCATTGGCTTAAAACGCCGTCGGTTATTGCTCCATCGTATTTAAAGTAGAAGGATTCGTCGTAGAGCTCTTCGCTAGATTCACTGCCTGTGAAGGTTTTTTTAGATTCTTGCTGGCGCAGTTCATGTAATTGTTTTACTGATTGTGAGCCAATCATAACGGCGAGGTCATCATCGTTGAGGTGTAAATATTCTCGAAAGGCATCGCCGGTTTGTAAAGTCAGTGTTCGTAAACCTAACGCAACACTAAAACGACAACCTAGTTTTTCATCTGCTAACCCATACATAATTCGGGCATTGGCAAAGGTTTTTCCACAGCCAGTTGAGGCCATGTTAATGCCAAAAAAACCATAGTCCTGTGTTTTTTCTTTTAGGCTGTAGGCTAGCTCGTAAGCTTTGTTTTGCCATTGAAAATCTTTATGCTTTGTTGGTTTTTTTAAGGGCTTGATGCCCGTTATGCTGGGGAGTTCTTTTTTGATACGTGGTAATGAGCGTGCAAAAGAAGCGGCATTTTTGCATACGCCAATATTATGTTCATCCAATTTTTGTTTTAGAGTGCCATTCTTATCCGTATTGGCATAAGCAGCATAGTCTTTGTCTTGGTATTTTGTATTTGCATTATCAGCAGAATATTTATGATCAGCTAGCATTAAGCTTAAACGAGCGAGGTGATTTGAAAAATGATCATCGTACAAGTTTTTTATAGCGAAAAGGTTTGAGTGTTTTAGTGCTCGTGTTGCAATTTGATGGGCTTTTTTACACCACGTGTTACTCGCAAAAGGGGTGTTGTGTTTGAATGTCCAGTTATTTTCGATATCTTGTTTGCTGATGGTGATGTTGTTTTTGGGGGCTAAGTTCCAGGTGTTGTTTAATGAGTAATCTGCCCAGAGGTTGCTCTCATCATCTGGACTCAATTTTTTTGGATTCTTCGGTAAGCGATGATGCGACACAATTAGCCAACCAACAATTTTTGCGATAGGTTTAAGTGTTCTTAGCGGACTATTGTTTACTGTTTTAATAGATTGTAAACGCGTTAATACTTCTTTTTCAATATCCGGCGTTATTTGACTCAGCTCAGTTAGCCATTCTTTATCTTCTCGTGAATTTACAAATGCTTCAAATAATCGCAGAGAAACCCACTCGTGACGATAGGGCTCAGCTATTTTTTGATTATTTTCTAGCTTTGCCTGAAACAAATTATTCGCTTTACCAATATCATGAAACAATCCTGCAATAGAAGCTAATAACGCAATGTTTTCTAACGTGTGCCAGCTGTTTTCATTTTCAGTACGGAGGATGTTGTTTGTTGTCATATTGGTTGGAACACTTCCTTGCTCGTTAAATTTATTAGCGTTGCCAACTATCCACAATACTTCACTATAGTTAGCTTTTTTTATCCAATGACAAATGACAGAGGTGTTTCGTCGTGCTGTTTTTTTTAATAATTTCCGCAAGGCCAGTAACCCTTGTTGCGTAATACTAGTTTGCCAGGTGCGTGTTCCTTTGCGTTCGGCAAATTGGTCGATAATGCGCCGTGTTTCTTTTAGAGCTTTGTCAGAACATTGTGAAATTAATAGTACATTCATAATTTAGTATGGCCTAATTCCTCTGCGACACTTTTAACGCAATCAATCATAATGTCTAAGGCGGAAGCTTGATTGAAATTTTCAATGCATTTTTGACGAAATTCTTGTTTTGAGTCGCCTGCCATAGCCGAAATAAACGCTTGTGGTAGTACAAGTGAATCTTTGATGAGGTCAGCAATATCAAAGACTAAGCCGCCACGGCGTGTCTTACCGTGTAGTACGGCAAGCCCATGCGGTAAGCCTAGCACCCAAGCTGCCGTTGCGGCAAGGCCGTAGGCTAGATAGTTGCCATGGTCTAAAAAGTGATTAGCAAAGTCTGTGCCACTGCCGTATTTTGCACGAGTGAATGTGTGATACTCTGTTGCGCGACAAGCGTGTTTATAGAGGGCTTTAGTCAGCATGGCTTCTTGCGATAAAATATCAAATGTTGTTTGGCAATGCTCTAATTGACTGGCCGTATTGCTTAATAATAGCCTAAGCTGTGTTGCATTAATATCAAAATTATTATTTCGCTGCATCTTTGGCCCTAACCATGAGCGTTCAATTTGTGCTAATCTTATTTGTTGAAATAATTTCGCGGCAGCCACTCTTTTGTGGTCATCAAACCAAAAACTTACCCAACGTTGTAAATATTCGGTGGGTCTGTATTCACTTTGCGGTGTAAGCCAAGCAATGTCAGTTTGCACCTCTGTCGCCATAAATAAAGGTGTGCCACTCCCCCCTGAAAAGCCAACCAGTACTCCGGCTTTCGACAATTCGCGCATGGCGGCTTGTGTTATTGATGTTCCGGTTCCAAGCAATAAGCTGGTCGTATTAGCGATGGGAATGTTCCAGTATAAGGATTGCTTTCCTTGGCTAGTGAGATATTCAACGCGCCCACCATTGACTAAAACACGGCAATGTTCCAAATAATAAAGGTTTGCTCTTTTTGAGTGAAGGATCGTTTTTAAGTCGGAAGATTTGAGTGAGTCCATATGCGATGCTCTCTGATTTAATATTATCTGTTTTCGACCAAAAGCTGGAGGCTCGAGTAAAATTTTAATAATCATTATAAAACAAATAAGTAAGACTGACCACGCCCTGCCAAAAAACACCAGGATAACCGAATCAAACTTGCATATATTCAAAGATCAAAATGCATTAATTGATGCCTAACGCCATCATCTAACCCCACCATAGCGCGTTTTCGCTTAACGCTAGCCTCAATGGAGGTGTTTTTTCTTATCATATTCAACACTAAGTGCCGAATAATAGCCAAGTGTTAAGTCACAATTAGCTTTGCCGACGCGTTGCCTCATTGAAAAATCACACTATCTTTATTTGATTAAAATTAAACATTCAAACTTTGGTGATGCCTCATCAACAAACCTTTTCGGCGAATATTAGCTATTTTTAGAAACAATCTATTTACGTCCAACAGCTATACGATACCAAAGTGCTGCCACGAGTGCCCAAAGGGTGTTAAAACCAATGTTACTCCAAAACACTACCATGCCTGCATGACTAGCAAAAAAACCATGTCCGTTTAATGGCATAAGAATAAGAAAGTTGAATATAATAACGGTTAGAGCCAGCATTATACCCCGCAATAACCATTTCGTGCGCCATAAAGGCAAGACCAACAACAGGGCCCAAATACCCCCCCAGACTATCAAGCGATAAAAATCAACTTTAACGTCAGTATCGCTAAATGACATCCCAAACATTAATACGCGCGTAACCATTAATACGACGGCACCAACAGCACCAGCAGTAAACGCGACAGACAGTTTTATTAATGATTGCATTTGTATTGCCCTAAATTCAATATACAGCAAGTATAAGAGCTATTGTCACCCCAGGTCAATACTGTAGGGTCATTGGTGCTACAAAAGGGGGGCAAATGACCCACATGAAAGACTGGTAGTTAAAAGCTAATGGTCATTCGAACGTGTGAAATAGTGCGTCGCAGTCACACTATAGCTGATAAACTTTATTACAAGCTAAGTGTTATATATTATGCTGCCTAGAATATTCATCTAACAAATTCCGGATCATTTTTTGATATTGTGTATTATGTGATTGAGCTTCTTCCTTAAAAAATTCAATACTGGACTTGGTAAGAGATATTGTGACTTTAATCGTGTCATCTTTTCTTGCCAGTTCGGCAGGTGAAGGTAAAAAATCACGAATAATTTTAACCTTACCAATAGGTTCATCAGTGTATTTTATTTTCTTGCTCATATATTTTTCTCCCTTTACGCCAATATCCAGCCCCAATAATTCTGACTTTGGAAGCTCGATAAGTAAACCGCACAGTCATAATAAAATTATCAACCTTGCCAAAACAATAATACCGTTTTTCACTGGCGCTATGTTCAACATCTTCAGCAATGATTCTGTTTGGATCGAAAAAAGCTTCTTGAGCCTGATAAAAAGAAACGTCATGTTTCTCTAAATTAGTAACTTCTTTATTTTCGTCCCATTCAAAATCACTCATAAATATAGTATAGCATATATGTTGCAAAAAAGCAATATATTAGTATGGCCTATACATTATGAACGCTTAGGTTTTAAGGCTGATAATATTTATTGTCAGAAGTATTGATATAATTAAAAAATTAATAGCCAGGGCTAGGAGGTGTTTCGTAGAACACTTGTTCATCTTTTAAGATACCCTTACGTAAACAGGAGTTGACTAAGGCTGCTCCTTCACCTGTTAAACGATAGCGTGTATTAAAAACTACGCCTACACAGATTGCGATACCGTGTTCTTGTGTTCCTTCTTGTAAGCAAAATTGGTTTGCATAAAAGACCATCTTAGAGCCAATACTACGTTTTTGATATTCGCTATCTACATGGACATGCTCCATCCAATGATCTGAATCTAGCTGGAGTTCTGCAATAGTCATGTTTGTTGTTGGGTCAACAACATAAAATAAATAATCATTTCGACAGTAGCATAGACAATTAACGCTCCCTAGCATTTGATCATATCTATTATGCAGATGAAAATCTCGGTTAAATTTACGGACACTAGAATAGCGTTTTTGATATTCTTTCTTAGCTGCGAGCTTCCGTCTGCGATCGGCCTCAGGTCCAAAAAAATCGTTAATTAAGCTCTGTCGTAATCTTTTAATGCGTGGAGGAGGAGGTTGCTGTTGATTAGCCAGTGGTTTTAGGAATTGTGTGATTTTAGGTTGATTTGGCATATGAAATTCTACCACATGCACTCAACATTACCACTGAGGCCCGGATTTAACTTGCAATTGCAACTCACCATTATTTTTTATAGTGCCTCGCATTATTTGCTAACTATTTATGGGTTTGGCAACATAACGGGCGAAAAGTTTCGTTCGTTACGCTAACCCTAAAATGCTTGAAATGACCAAAGTCGGTCAGATCTTACACATTATGAACGTTATGAACGCTTAGATGATGTAGCTGATAATAACTGTTAAATGCAGTTACTAGATAACCGTCCTCAACGTCATTAACGTCTAGGACATGGTCAATATTATATACTATTCAGAATATGTCAAAGCCATTTAGCCTAATAATTGTTTGAGGCGATAAAAGAAACCAGGTTAGTTTTTTTCAAACCACTTCCCATAAAGAGCCTCGTTCTGTGTATCACGTTGTTTTAACTCCATTTCGAAAATCTTAATTCTGGTTTTTAAGCCGACAATAATATCCTCATATTTTTTGATAATATTATCTTTAGGTTTCTCGGTGCGTTGCTGGCTACGTAAAGATTCAATTCGCTTGCGCAACTCAGCCTGATTATAAAGCCAATTCTTTGAAACCTTAGCCTTAAGTGCAACTTGCTCAAAATTAATAAGTGATTTTTCTGAAATCATTTTTTTCAATGCTAAATTTGCTCTAGAAAAGGCCTCTTCTTGTTTTTTTATAGCCGCCTGCTTTAATGCAGTAATTTGTTTACTCATCATCATTCTCCAATGTATTAACAATCTTAGTCAGCTTTTGCTCAATTGTTTGATTCATCTCAAGTTGCCGCTGCCAACCATTTTGATCAGCTTCTTTAATTAGGACTTTCGTTTTTTCAAGTTGTTGTTTATGCTGCTGAATAAATTTTTTGTTAGTCCGAAAATGCGCACAACTTAAACACGCATTGGCATGAGGACAAGCTTGCTGAGTCGCAGGAAGTGCGCACAATCCATTAGGCAATGTTTGTGCCATAATGTTACGTTTAAGCCATTGTGCATCATTATCAGTATCCAGTTTGTAAACTTGGCCTTTAATATCGATGAGTTTCTGGTTGAATTTTTGAAATTCACATTTTAACGTCTCTTGATGAATATGAGCATATCGTGCGGTCATTTCGGCTGTTTCATGGCCTAAAAACTGTTGAACAATGGCTTGTGGCACACCAGAGTTGATCATCCTAGTGCCAACCGTATGACGAAACTGATGAGAGTGGAAATGCCATAGCTTACCATTTTCATCAACGATATTATTGTCTATGGCAAGCTTGTTTAAACTTTCATTGATATGGCGAGCCGTGACATACGGTGATTTACATTTTACAATCGACGGGAATAGAAACAATGTTTTTTTATTAATTGTTTTAGAAAACTCCTGTTGTACCTTTACTAATGAATAAGCATCTTTAGATATCGGTATCAAATAAGATTTCTTAAGCTTTTTCTCGTTTATTTTCAAAAAAGGATCGCCTTGCTTGTCGCGTGACAAACAGTCAAAGGGAAGGGCGCATATTTCACTGATACGTCGCCCGGTTTCCAATAATAATGTAAGTAGTCGTTGGCGGTATTCTGGCATTTTTTCCAAATGTTTTTCTAACTGCTCAACAACCATTTCCGGTATGTATTTGGGTGTATGATTAACACGATATGGTAAGTCTGCTTGATGAACTAGAGGTGTTGTTGGAAGTGGCAACCATTTTTCTTGAACGCAAATTTCATGGAATGTTCTAAAATGTATTAAAGCTATCTTGCGAGTTGTTACGCTAACTTTCTGTCTCAAGAGATAGCCAATATAATCTAAGGTTACTTCACGCGTAATGTCTTTTGCAGCTTTCACGGTGGAATAGCCTTGTAAAAAACGACTAAAATGAGCCAGTCCAATAACGTAACTACGACAGCTTGAAAAACTTTTCGATGCAGCTTGTAAGTAGACAAATCGCTTTACGGCATGTTTTAACCAAGGTTGCTGTAACTTAGTAAAGTTTAAATAATAAGCTGAATGGGCATAATCAGGCTCTAACCCAAGCTCTTGTATGGGCCAGCGATCCTCCTCAAAGAAATCAGGAAGTGAAGAAACAATAGGGTGGTTGTTAATATTTGTTCTGGCTGGTTTATTCACTGTCTCACCCCTCCCCATTATTTTGATTAAGATACTGCTGATATTCTCGCTTCAAATCATCTAAGCTCAGATGTGAATAAATATCTAAAGTAGTTTGTACATGAGCATGGCCTAATCGTTTTTGCACATATGCGGCATCCCAGCCTGATTGCAACAATGCCGTTGCATGTGTATGACGTAACATATGCGGTGTAACTTTTTTACCCAATTTTTTTGATAAGCGAATAAATAGCTGCTTAACGGTACTGTAAGTTAATCGCTCATTTGTTTCTTGTTTTGTAAACAGCCAGTCATCACAACTTGATTCGTAGCAGTATTCCGCGCAATATTCACTGTAAAGTTGCATAATCTGTGGTGAAACATGCACTACATGTAAGTCTCTACGCTTAGCTTGAGCGTCAATACCGTTGGTTCTACGAGGCACAATATGAAGCTCATTATCCCAACTTACGACATCTTTATGCTGTAAACCAAGTAACTGGCCGATGCGCATGCCTGTTTCTACCAAAATGGTAACAAGCAACCGCTCTTTTACGTTTTTACCGTTTGTTATGATCGTTTTGATCTCATTGTTGTCTAAGGTTTTGGGTAGCTGCTTCGTTTCACGTAACTTGATGATTTTTCGCCGCTGTGGGTACTTTTTGAAGATATGGTGCAATATTGAATATGTTTTTTTGGAGCCGCCAGCAACCAATTTCGTTAAGCTGATGTTGGTGCGGCCGCATTGCTGATGGAAGCGATAAAAACTCGTTATGACCGACAAAATCGTATTCACAGAGCTTTGAGCATGCCATAATCGTGCTGAATTCACGCTAATAACGTTAGAATGTGAGCTGCGAAGCCAGTGAACAAATCGACCTAAATGTTCGATGGTAATGGCAAGCCAATCCAGGTGATGATTTTTTAGAAACTGCCAGTACAGTCGTAGATGGTTGGCGTAGCTGTAAATGGTATTGGGGCTTTTTTCTGTGTTAACTAAGTAACGAATAAACTCAGTTACGGGTAAAACAGGTTTAAACTCAGAATCGATGACCAACCAAGCAGGCTGATTATCAGATAGTATTATGCGTTGTAATTTCATAGCTATAGTCCTCATAAATG
>JAWUVP010000061.1:0-9633 GCA_034112285.1 Gammaproteobacteria bacterium | reverse complement strand
GTCTGCCTGGCATCATGCAATGTAGCCAGCGCACAAGATGCCTTAAACGCACATTTAAACACCCTACTCGCCTTATTTTCCGGCAACCCCAGCGTGGGTATTGTGGTTAAGAATTTGGACACCGGTAAGATTTTATACGCTCTCAATGCTAACCGTAGCTTTGTGCCAGGCAGTACCACCAAAGTGCTAACCGCGACCGCGGCGTTACAATTTTTAGGGCCGCAATATCAATTCCCTACCTCGATTGCGATAAGCGGCAAAGTAGATCAGTCCGTTTTAAACGGCGATGTTTATATCAATTTTAATGCTGATCCAAGTTTGCAAAAGCAAGACCTAGCCCAATTACTCAGCCAACTGTCTAGTAAACAAATTCAAACCATTTCAGGCAATGTCTATATTAATGTAGGCAACGCACCAACGTCACAACCCGCACCAGGTTACATGTGGGACGACCAACATTTTTGTTATGCCGCGCCTAATAGCACGGTGGTGATTGATCATAATTGTTTTCATTTTACCCTACAGCCAGGCGAGACCATAGGCGCCATAGCTAGCTTGACCAGCAAAAATCCATTAACCTTTACCTCGGTCAATGTGCAAGTACGCACCCAATTAGATGAACAAAATTCTTGCGACATGCAATTACAAGTCGACTCACAAAACGCTTACCAACTAACAGGTTGCGTACCCTACCAACATCCCGCGTTTCCTTTTGCGGTTGCAGTAAATAACCCACGCATGTTAGCGCGGCAAATCATTAGGCAATGGCTGACACAACAGCATATAAAGCTCACCGGCCAAGTATTAACCAGCCACAGTACACCCAGCGCCGCCGTATTACAAACGCACTATTCCCAATCATTAGCACAATTACTACGGCATACGTTAAAAACATCCGATAATTTATATGCCAACAATATTTTTAAAACTGTAGGCGCAGTTTATACCGATCAAAGTGCCAACTGGTTAAATGGTTCTAAAGCCGTACTCGATATTTTAGATTCAATGGGCATTGATACCAAACAAGTTCACCTCGTTGATGGCGCCGGTTTGTCACGCTACAACCGTTTTTCTCCAGAACTATTGTTAAACATTTTACAATACAATTACACTCACCCTAAAATAGGCCAGCCTTTTTTCCACGCATTGTCGATTGCCGGTACCGATGGCACGTTAAAGAATTTTGACTGGCCGATAGCCCAATCATCATTTCACGCCAAAACAGGCTCAATGAGATCCGTGGCTTGCACCGTAGGTTACTTGCACACACCGCAAGGGCAAAACTTAGCCGTGGTAGTAATGGTGAATGGAATTAAAAATTATAGAGTTTATTTTGCGTTAATCCATGAGCTGTTAATGACGCTAGCGGGTTTGCCGTGATTTTATTGTCACTTAATAAATCTCTTCATATTGTCTAAAGGTTACCAAGGTAGAATGTCTGTCAATAATAAATAACACGTTGACATAAGAACATGCCAAAAAAACGTAAAGTTATATTTTCAATCATCGATTGTACAATTTCATCGGATGGAAAAAAAGCTTGTATTTATGAGTTTCAGCCGCTCTCAAAATCTGTTATCACACCCAGCTCAAACGGGGTGTGCAAGGCAACACGAAATCGTCTCGGATTGCAATTATATCAAAAGCTTAGCGGCGTGCAGGATATTTTTGTTGAATACTCAAGCAGTGAATTTTTTTATGACCCTGCGCGTGCCGGTCAATCTTTAGACCGCACCACTCTTTTTATGCAGGCTCAACCTGAACTCCCTATGTCAACCGAGGGAGCAAGTGATCGTTCTGAAATCTATGAAATACAAGAGCCCAATATTTTATACCATAAAATTTTTCAAAAAATGTGGTTAAGCTACAAGGAACCTGAATTAACAGCAAACTTTTTAATAATTAAGACTGTCTGTGATAAAGTAAAACTCAAGGCAAAAATAAATTGTTTTTATCTAGGGTCTAGCAGCAATAGCTTCGTCCTAAAGGCTCCCAACACCTATCGGGGCGAAGGCAATACTTTTTTTTATAATATGATGTCAGCAGATGAGCTGTTTGAGCAGATCAACCAAGTCATCTTAAGGTGTGAGGCACTGTGGCTTTGGCTAGAAGAATGCATCAATTATACTGAGGCAGGACAACCGACCCAGGTCTATCGTTTGGCTCATGCAACATTATATGATGAACACGATAACCTTGTTAAAACTAATCTGGTGCATCAAGATACGTATATTAGTAAAATGGGAGATTATGATTCACACCAACCGACTGGCCGCATAAATCATCTGGAGCATAGGCGTTATGACTTTGCAGAGCAAACCCAAGTTTCGTTACGTCATGTGCCATTGCGGCCAAGACAAAAATCCGTGTTCTCTGGTAAATTAAACGCCTTAATGGCAAGTTTTTTTAATCGAGAGTCTCATCATGCCATTCAAAGTCCCGAGAACAACAACAAATTTTTTTCCTCACCTGAAATGCTGAGGGAGTTAATTAATGATGAAGGGCTTTCCAGGCAACCGTACATTCCTGCTGCCAGGCCGGTGCTTTCACATTTTCCTTTAATTAACAAAAATCATACTCCTACGGATTTCGCTGACCAGTGCCAGGCACTCTTTTGCCGTCCGGCTCAAACCATACAGGGAAAAATTAGTTTAGCATCGAACCCAAGTAGAGCTTTGCAAAACTTAAGATCAAAAATTTCTCCCCGAAGTTATATTGTCACACCCGTTTGTCATCAACATAAATTAGAGGCCATTGGCATTGTGTGGCACCACCTTCAAATATTAATAACACCCGATGGCACTGATGCGTTATGGGCATCTTGCTTAAAGGCGATTAACGGGGCATCTCGGCTTAGAATACGCAAGCGGATATGGAAGGCTTTGATTAAAAACCATGAACAATATAAAAAGGGCAGTTGGTTTTTCAAGCTTTCTAAAAATAATTTAATTGATTGGTTTAAAATAGACAAACCAAACCTTTAAAGCATGTCGCAATTCTGTTGCAACTAGATCAGCAGGTTCAATATTTGAAGTGGATTTGAGTTCTGACAAACCTAGGCTATAGTCCTCGCGCCTATTTAGAATAGTAAGAGTCAGTGATCTCTAAAATAAATCTCAGCTGTAACGCTGAGCAATATACTCATCAAGCATTTGCTTAAAGTCTTCCGCAATGTTTTCACCGCGCAAGGTTTTGACTTTTTTGCCGTCTACAAATACTGGAGCTGCGGGTGTTTCGCCGGTGCCGGGTAAGCTAATGCCTATGTCGGCGTGTTTACTTTCGCCGGGGCCATTAACGATGCAACCCATCACGGCAATTTGCAAAGATTCAACACCCGGATATTGCTCACGCCAAGTGGGCATATTTGTTTTAATATGATTTTGAATTTTATCGGCTAAATGTTGGAATACAGTGCTGGTGGTGCGGCCACAGCCAGGGCATGCGATCACTAAAGGGTTAAACGCACGCAATCCCATGGTTTGCAAAATCTCTTGGCACACTTGCACTTCTAGGGTGCGATCGCCATCTGGTTCAGGGGTTAACGAGGCGCGAATAGTATCACCAATGCCCTCTTGCAATAATACGCCAAAGGCGGCGCTGGTGGCTACAATACCTTTGCTTTTCATGCCTGCTTCCGTTAAGCCTAAATGCAAGGCGTAATCACAGCGTATGGCTAATTCACGGTACACGGCGATTAAATCTTGTACGGCGCTGACTTTGCACGAAAGAATAATTTTATCTTTACGAAGCCCTAATGATTCAGCAAACTCGGCACTTGTTATGCAAGACATCACTAATGCTTCTTTTAGCACTTCACCGGCCTGTTTTGGCTCGTCTAATTGCGCGTTTTGATTCATTAATTCGGTAAGTAAAGTTTGGTCTAAGCTGCCCCAGTTAACGCCTATGCGCACGGGCTTATCATATTCAATAGCGACTTTAATCATTTCGCTAAATTGTGCATCATGCTTTTTACCAAAACCAACGTTGCCCGGATTAATACGATATTTTGCTAAGGCTTTCGCGCATTCAGGATAGTCGCGCAGAAGCTTATGACCAATATAATGAAAGTCACCCACTAATGGCACGTTATAACCTGCGGCATCGAGTTGTTGCTTTATTTTACTCACAGCAGCAGCAGCGCGCTCAGTGTCAACCGTGATACGTACGATTTCTGAGCCGGCATCGGCTAATTTCTTAATTTGCGCGACGGTGCCCGCCACATCAGCTGTGTCGGTGTTCGTCATAGACTGAACCGCAATAGGATTATTGCCGCCAATGGCTACAGAACCAACTTGTACGGTGATGGATTGACGTCGTTTGATGGGGGGAGTCGTTACTATCATGATGTAGACATTCTACCCTAGTCATTACCCGCTTTCAAGGCAGCCAAATGACTTTGGCATGCCTCTTAAACGGTACAATTATTTTTTCTTACGTTTACGGTCAGTTTCTTTTAAAAACTTTTTGCGAATACGAATGTTTTTAGGGGTTACTTCAACCAGTTCGTCATCTTCAATAAACTCAAGCGCTTGCTCTAGTGTGTATTTAATAGGTGGAACCAGCATAATGGCATCATCGGTACCAGAAGCACGCACGTTGGTCAGTTGCTTTTCTTTTAATGGGTTAACCACTAAATCATTGTCACGTGAGTGAATCCCCACAACCATGCCTTCATACACTTCGGTTTGATGCTCAACAAACATTTTGCCGCGCTCTTGCAAGTTCCAAATAGCGTAGGCACGGGCTGTGCCTTGAGCCATAGAAACCAACACGCCGTTACCACGACTAGCGATTGCTGTTTTGTGCATAGGGCCATAATGATGGAATACGTTGTAGTATAAGCCGGTACCGGAAGTGGCGGTTAAAAATTCATTACGAAAGCCAATTAAGCCACGTGTTGGAATAATGTAATCTAAACGTACACGGCCTTTACCGTCTGGAACCATGTTTTTCAACTCGGCGCCACGGCTACCTAATCTTTCCATGCAAGTACCTTGATGCTGCTCTTCAACATCAACGGTAAGCTCTTCAAAAGGCTCTTCTTTTACACCATCAACTTCGTGAAGAATCACTTCAGGGCGAGAAATGGCTATTTCATAACCTTCACGGCGCATGGTTTCAATTAAGATACTTAAATGCAATTCACCACGACCTGAAACACGGAACTTGTCAGGGTCATCGGTTTGCTCAACGCGTAATGCCACGTTGTGCAATAATTCTTGGTCCAAACGCTCAGCAATTTGACGACTGGTTAAGTATTTACCTTCTTTACCCGCAAACGGTGAAGTATTAACTTGGAACATCATAGTCAAAGTAGGCTCATCAACCGTTAAGGGAGGCAAGGCATCAATATTGTTGGGGTCACAAAGTGTGTCGGAGATGTTCAAGGTCTCAACACCAGTAATAGCAATAATATCACCAGCAGTAGCTTTGGTAACTTCTTCTCTGTCTAGCCCTAAGTAGCCAAGCACTTGTAATACGCGGCCTTTACGGGTTTTGCCTTCAGTATCCACAATCATCACTTGGGTGTTAGGAACAATGCTGCCGCGTGAAATACGGCCGACACCAATGGTGCCAACATATGATGAATAGGATAATGAGCTGATTTGCATTTGCAAAGGACCATCAACATCAACATCAGGTGGTGAAACCTTGTCGATAACCGTTTGAAACAATGGCGTCATATCATCGCTGGGCGTGTCTAAATCTAAGGTGGCATAACCTTCAATGGCTGAGGCATAAACCACTGGGAAATCTAATTGTTCATCGTTTGCGCCAAGGTTATCGAATAAATCAAATACTTGATCCATAACCCAATCAGGACGCGCGCCGTCACGGTCAATTTTGTTAATGACCACAATCGGGTTTAAGCCTTGAGCAAAAGCCTTTTGCGTCACAAAGCGTGTTTGAGGCATTGGGCCATCAACTGCATCGACTAGCAATAGCACTGAGTCAACCATAGAAAGAATTCGTTCAACCTCGCCACCAAAGTCGGCATGGCCTGGGGTGTCAACAATATTAATACGATAATCATTCCACTTAATCGCGGTGTTTTTCGCTGTGATGGTGATACCACGCTCTTTTTCAAGCTCATTCGAGTCCATAACTCGCTCTTCTTGATCACCACGTAGGCTCAATGTGCCAGATTGGCGTAAAAGCTTATCGATGAGGGTGGTTTTACCGTGATCGACGTGGGCAATGATGGCTATATTACGTAACTTGCTGATTTCCATGATATCTCTTTATATGTTGGACGAAAAAAAAACAGATAATAGCGGATGTAGGGCGAAAGTCTAGTGATATTTCGATTAACTTCACTACTGCGTGGGCTGCGGGCGTATTTAAGCTAAAAAATAACCAAATTAAGCCCCCGCATAACGTTTTGCGGAAATAGCCTGCGATATTAACTTTTTGTGGACAAAGAATCTCATAAGATGCTGGTATTTTTTAACATCAAAATAAGCCGGTTGCTTGGCAAACATCGCAATACTGGCAAACCAAGCTTTGCGATTCAGTTTGTTATTATCTTCTGGATGCTGCTTGGCAAAGGTCAGCCAGGTTTGTTTGGGGTGAGCACGTAAATAAGCTACGCCCTGCGCTGTAGCCGTTAAAAAAGCATGCGTTTTTTTAGTGTCAACATGTTGGTAACGCCCAGCTAACACCAACTCATTGTAATCTGGAAAGCCATTTTTTTCAGGATAAAACACATGGGGTTTAAATCCCAGCTGTTGTAACTCAAATATTTCAAAATTACGCATCAAGCCAGTTGATGCGCCAACACGGTTACTAACCAAGCCTTGCACCACGTTATAACTCACATTCACTAACTTGACTTGGTGCATATTCACGCCGTTATAATGCAACATAGTGCTCAGTAATACATCATTCACGCCCCCGCCTGCGCTGTAGGCAATGCTCTGCCCTTTTAAATCTTTTATCTGAGTATATTTTAAGCTTACTAAGCAAGCCAAGGGTTGATTAACGAGTGTGCCCACACGCACCAAAGGCAGACCTTCTTGAATTTGTAACAATAAAGTTGGTTGGTAATCTACGGTTAAATCAGCCTTGCCCGCTGCAACTAATTTAGGGCCATCACTCGGGTTGGCTGGGGCAATTAATTTAACAGCCAAACCGTGTTGCTTGTAAAAACCTTGTTGTAAGGAAACCAGCATTGGCGCGTGATCAGGATTGATAAACCAATCCAACACCACGGTAAAAGGCTGCAACGATTTTGCAAATAAAAAAGTGGGTAACACGAAGAGTACAATAAAGAGTTGACGTGACATTTAAACCTCCCAGGTTTGTAAACAATAGGCACTATGCCAAAATAACCATTCATCCTTGGTGCGCATTACAAAGGCGACACACCCAGTGCTAATAAAATATTGGCGCAAGGATTCATCGCCACCATATTAGTGATATTGTGAATAAGGGGCTTGCATTGCTTAAACTGCGCAATGGCTGTTTTTAGATTGGATGCGGTAACTAACATGTCTGCCTCGTATGCATAGGAGACAGACAGGCCATGGTATTATGGCATGTGACTTCCTACGCTAGTATTAACTAGATCAGGTATTAAGAGTTTAGCTTACGCATTCTCAGCCCATCAACTAGGCGCCTCTGTCAGCGGCATAGAATAGCAATAAATATAGAAAAGGCTAGTAGGTGATTTCTCTAGTTATAATTTAGAAGCGCCCTCTTCTTGGCACGTGAAAAATAAGCTTAACACCGCCAAGGCTGCCACAACCACTTCGCCATAAAACGTCCAGCTATAACCAATTGGCGTCATATAGCCAATAAACAAACCTGCGAGTAACCATGCAATAGCCACTAAACCCACGGTAATGCCCATCACTTTACCTTGCTCATTTTCCGCAACAGCATCTGAAAACAAAGCTAACAAGGTGTTGTAGCTAAGCGCCATCCCACCAGCAATTGGAATAATACCCAGCCAGATGGCAAACAATTCATGCGGCCAGACAGCGTACACTAATGCGCCAAAGCACAGTAAAACGCTGCCAATTCGAGCAATATTTAGGGTGGAAAATAACTTTAAAAAATAATTTAACGCAACAATCAGGAAGAATGAAAAAACTACGCCAATAAAACCACAGAAATAACCTAGCCACGAGGTTGAATAATGAAATTTTTGTGCCAACAATAACGAACTGGCTTGAAAAACACCAGACCAAACAAATTGCAAAGCAATAAAAACAAAGCAAAGTTTTCGGTAACGCTTGTCAAAAAAACCTTTGAATAAGCGTTGAAATACTTCTGACCAGCTGGCCGGTATGTGTTGCTGTATTGTGCGGGTATCAGTGAAAATAAATTTTAAAACAAAAGCATTGATTAAAGCAATAAAGGCTGCGGCCCAAAAAGGTGTCTGATAACCAAACCAACTGCAAAGCCCTTTGTCTGAGAGTATTCCCCCCAAAATAGGCCCAACTATAAAGCCAAACGTGCCCGCAATGGAGATATAACTCATGTTCTTAACTTTATTGCCCGGCTCACTAATATCAACAATTGCCGCTTGCGCAATCGCTTGGCTGCCATCCATCAACATAACCAATAAACGGCTAATAAATAACAGCACCATGCTACTTAAATAGAAGCTTAATACTGATAACAGACAACTCATGAAAACACCGATAAGGCTGAACAACAAAACGTTTTTACGGCCCCACCTATCGGACAACTCGCCCAAAATGGGTGAGCCAAATAACAAGGCAAACATCGGCAATGAAATAATTAACGCATACAACATATTACGTGTTTCTATTGGTGTATTGGTCGGTAGAATACCGTGCGGATCGTTAAATAACGCTGCAAATATAGGAATAACCAAGCCAATGGTGAGAACATCAATAAAGATGACAAAGCACAGGGTGTAAATAGTCATTTTGTTTTGGTTGTTAATTTTTGTCATACAAAGCTCTGTATATAGAATAATGGCAAAAGTCTGCAATGAAATTGACGAGACTACGCGGATAGGCACTTGGCCACAAAATAATTCAGTATACAATGAAATCCCTTATTGGCAAGATTTAGTAGATTGCGTAGAATATCGGTGTTTAAATAAGGAAATAGCATGTCATTACACAATAGTTCAACAGCTTACGGCTTAATCAGCAAACTTTTACATTGGGTTATCGCTCTGGCTATTTTTGCGCAAATTGGCATTGCCTTGTGCATGGAATATTTATCTGGGCCTGTGGTCGCAAAATTGTATTTTGTACATAAATCTATTGGCCTAACCATGGTGTTTTTATCAGTAATTTGGCTTGTTTGGCGCTTTACCCAAAAGAAACCACCCTACCTTGCTGGCATGTCTCGCTGGCAAAAATGGTTGGCAACCTGTGTGCATGATTTAATGTCTGCGTTAGTGTTTATCATGGCTTTTAGCGGCTGGTTTATGTCCACCGCCTCAGGTTACATACCCAGCTTTTGGGGGTGGTTTAAAATGGCTGCGCCAGTGATGAAAAGTAAAATGATTGCTGGCGTTTGTGATGACATTCATGGCATTTGTGCATGGATATTATGTGGTCTGATATTGCTGCATATATTAGCAGTGGTGAAACATGTCATGGTTAATCGCGATGGCCCCTTGCGTAGAATGATGTGAAGTTGAGTTCT